>JALYNK010000390.1 GCA_030773235.1 Actinomycetota bacterium
GCTGCTGACCCAGCGCGCGGCGCTGCGGGCGCTCGGGGTGAGCGGCGCGCTGCCCGCGTACGGCGACGACCCCGCGGCGTACGCCCGCGCTCTGCAGGACGCGTCCGCCGCGGGCGTGCTGCTCGACCCTCGGGGGCTCGGGGGGTTCTCCTGGTTGGTGCGCGAGGTCGGCATCGACCCGGTGCTCTGACGCCGGCTGCGGCAGGCTGTCCGGGTGCGGGAGGTCGTCGCCGGCGTCGGCGCCACGGGGGTGCACGGAGCCGACCTCGTGCTCGACCTGGGAGCGCACCACCCGTCCGCCCACGGCTCGCTGCGCCTCGCCCTGACCCTCGACGGCGACGTCGTCGTCCGGGCGGAGCCCCTCGTCGGCCTGCTGCACCGCGGCGCGGAGAAGCTGTTCGAGGTCCGCGACTACCGGCAGATCGTCGTGCTCGCGAACCGGCACGACTGGCACTCCGCGTTCGGCAACGAGCTCGGCGTCGTGCTCGCCGTCGAGCGGATGCTCGGGCTCGCCCTCCCGGACCGCGCGGTCTGGCTGCGCACGCTGCTGGCCGAGGTCAACCGCGTCCTCACCTCCCTGGCGTTCCTGGGCGGCGCCCTGCCCGGGTCACCCGGAGCGGCGGAGCGGGACGCGGTGCAGCGCGTGCTCGAGGAGGCGTTCGGCGGCCGGCTGCACTACATGGCCAACCGGGTGGGCGGGCTCAAGGCCGACGTGCCCGAGGGCTGGACGGGCCGGCTGACGACGTCGGCGGACGGCGTGCGGCGGCTGCTGCCGGAGCTGGAGCGCCGCGTGCACGGCGAGCTCGCCGACCGGGCGTCCGGCGTCGGGGTGCTCGAGCGCTCGGACGCGCTGTCGTACGGCGCCAGCGGGCCGGTGGCGCGGGCGTCCGGCGTGGACGTCGACGTGCGCCGGGACGACCCGTACCTCGCGTACGCCGCGCTGGGGTTCGGCGGGCCGGCGCTCCCCGTCGTGGTCGGCAGCGCGGGGGACGCGCACGCGCGCTTCGCCTGCCTGCTCGGCCAGCTGCGGGTCGCGCTGGACCTCGTCGACGCGTGCCGCGCGGCGCTGCCCGGCGGGCCGGTCGACGTGCGCGTCCCCAAGACGGTCCGGGCGCCCGAGGGGGCGACCTACTGCTGGACGGAGAACCCGCTCGGCGCGATGGGCTACTACCTGGTGTCGCGGGGCGAGAGGACGCCGTGGCGGCTGGCCATGCGGACGGCGTCGTTCAACAACGTCAGCGCGCTCCCCGCGCTGCTGCCGGGCACGCACCTGCGCGACCTGGTGACCGTGCTGTCGTCGCTGTTCTTCGTCGTCGGCGACGTCGACAAGTGAGTCAGCCGCGCAGGTAGTCGAGGAACCGCGCGCGCACGAGCGGCTCGTCGTCGCCCAGGTCCTTGCCGAGCAGCTCGCGGCCCAGGTCGACGAGCTCGGCCACCGTGCCGGTGAGGCCGCCGCCGGACCCGTCCTCTCCGGCGAGCGCGTGGGACGCGCGCAGGTGGGTGGCGAGGTCCCAGAAGAAGTGCCGGTCGCCGGCGGCCCGGGCCTTGGCGAAGGCCCGGTGCCGCAGATCCTCGGTGCTGAGGTCGTCCAGGCCGTCGGCGGGGGCGCTCACGCCCGCGACCCTAGGCCAGGTCCCGACCGGTCGGACCCGTCCGCGTCGCCGCCGGGGGTGCGGCACGCCCGCTCGAGCAGCAGCGCGGCGACGACGAGCCCGAGCGCGGCGAGCGCCGAGGCGCCGCTGACCAGCGCGTCGGCGGCGGCCTGCTCCGCCTCCTTGGGCAGCAGGACGAGCAGCATCCCGGCGTACGCGCCGAGCAGCAGCGCGCCCGCCGGCGACGACGCCTTGGCGAGAGCGGCGGCCCGCGCGATCTGCAGCGGGTGCAGCGGGCGCGCGCCGCGGCGGGCCCGGCCCGTCACGCGGTCGCGGACGACCTTGGCCATGCCGAGCTCCGCGACGGCGAGCAGCAGCAGCGTCCCCGGCGCGTAGAGCGGCAGCGGGGGCAGGTCGTTGTACGCAGCGCGCACGAGCAGCCAGCCGAGCCCGGCCCCGACGACGGCCAGCACCAGGAGCGCGCGCAGCCGGGTCGGCCTCACGCCGGCACCTCGGACGTGCGGCGCACGCCGCGAGTGCCCAGGGACGCCAGCAGGTCGGCGACGGCTCCGTGCCCGGGCAGCACGGCGTCGGGGTCGACCTCGAGCCAGGGCGCCAGGACAAACGCCCGCTCGTGCGCGTGCGGGTGCGGCACGACCAGCCCCGGAGGGCAGGGCGGCGGTGCCAGCACGACGTCGACGTCGAGCGTGCGGGGCCCCCAGCGGACGGTGCGCGCGCGTCCGGCCTGCCGTTCGGCGCGCTGCGCCCGCTCCCAGACCGTCGCCGCGCCGGCGTCGACGAGCGCGACGAGGTTGAGGT
>JALYNK010000391.1 GCA_030773235.1 Actinomycetota bacterium
CTGGGCGACGACGTCGCGCGCCGTGCGGGCGGTCGAACCGGCCGGGACGACGACGGCGGACAGGTAGCGGGGCGTCCCGGTCTCCCGGTCGACCTCGGTGACCAGCGGGGTGAGCGGCACCTGCCGCTCGGCCTCGACGTACGTGAGTCCGCCCAGGTACGCGACGTCGACGCGCCCGGCGGCCAGCGCGGTCACCACGCCCGCGTAGTTGGTGGCGACGAACAGCTCGACCGGCCGCCCGAGCCGCCGGCTCAGCTCCTCGCCGAACGGCGCGTACGCGGCGCGCTGCTGGTCCGGCGCGATGTTCGGGATGATCCCCACCCGCAGCGGCGCCGGCGCGGAGCCGGACGCCGGGCCGCCGCACGCGGGAAGGAGCACCGCGAGAGCGAGCAGCAGCGGGAGCAGACGGTGCACGGGCCCATCCTCGCCGAGACAGCGGGTCCGCGCGGTCGCCCCCTGCGCCGGTCGTGGCCGCCCCGAGGGGCGACTCCACGACCGGCGACAGGGGCGGTGCCCAGCAGGCCGATCGGCAGGCCGATCAGCAGGCGTTGCCCGAGGCTCCGGAGAAGCCGGGCTTGCTCTTCGCCTCCGCGTCCGGAGGCAGCGCGCCGTAGCCGGCGACGACCTGGTCGCCGTTGCCGGACACGTTGTCACCGTCGCGGGCCGCGCCGCTCAGGTCCGCGCCGCCGCCGGTCCGGGACCAGTGGCCCTCGTCGACGGTCACCTCCGCGATCTCGAAGGTGGTGCGGTACGGACCGAAGCTGACGTGGTTGTTCACCGCGTACAGCGCCTGCGGTGCGCAGAGGAACAGCGCGAGCGCCTGGTCGAAGCACAGCGCGTCGATCTTCTCCGCGACCTCGACGAGCCGGGTGCCGTCGAGCTGCACCTTCATCTCGTCGAACAGCCGGTCGAACTCCGGCACCGGCGGGCCGACGCGGAACGCGCCGTCCGTGCCGAAGAACTCGCGGTGCACCGCCGCCGGCGGAGCCTCCGAGGACAGGTCGAACCAGCCGAACAGCAGCAGGTCCCAGGGCGCGGTGAGCTCCTTCTCCACCAGCGCCCGGGCGCCCGCGAGCGCCTGGGCCTCCGGCACGACCGTGACCTCGACCTCGACGTCCAGTGCGCTGCGCAGGTCGTCGGCGACGAGCTGCGCCACCCCCTGGAACGCCCCGGCGGTCGCGATCCGGACCGGGCGGTTCTCCGGCCAGGTCTTGAACAGCTCCTGAGCGCGTCCCGGATCGTGGTCGTACGGCTGCGCCCCCTGCGGGTAGCCGCTGCACCACGGCGGGGTGAGCGCCGACAGCGGCGTGGCGTAGCCGTTGAGGCCCTGCGCGACGACCTTGGCGCGGTCGACGGCCAGGTTGAGCGCCCGCCGCACGTCGACGTCGTCGAGCGGGACGTCGCGCTGCTGCCGGTTGACGATCCCCACGAGGACGCGGTTGGCGTCGTTGACGACGAGCCGGGCGTGCTCGCTCGCCTCGACCCGCGCGGCGTCGGCCGGGCTGACCTCGGTGACGATGTCGACCTCGCCGTCCGTGCTCAGGCACAGCTCGAGCGCCCGGTCGGGGGTGAGGTCGTTGCGGAAGACGGCCTTCTCGATCCACGGCCCGCGGCTGCGGTTCCAGTGGTCGAGGTTGGCCTCCAGGACGACGAGCGGGTCGCGCTGCTCGCTCTCGATGAGCCAGGTGCAGGCGTACGGCTCAGCAGACATGATCGCGTTGCGCGTGGTGATGGACGACGCACCCTGGACCAGGGTGAACGGTCCGGTCCCCCAGGGACCGGCCTCGTCGATCACTCACCAGTGGCCTTCGCCGCTCCCGAACTTCTTGTAGCCGAAGCCGGGAGCGTCCGGGCCTTCCCAGAACGCCTTGCTGGCGATGTGGAAGCCGCGCATCTTGCCGATGGCGAGGCCGTCCGGGCCGGGGAAGTGGAAGCGCAGCGTCGTGTCGTCCACGACCTCCGCGCGCGACTCCGGCGGGAAGTTCAGCCAGGTCCCGGGCGGGTGCGGCGCCGCCCACTTCTGCATCTCGTCGAAGTTGAGCTTGATGTCGTGCGCGGTGAACGGCTGACCGTCCTGGAAGCGCACGCCGGTGCGGAGCCTGAGCTCCAGGGTCGTGTCGTCGAGCCACTCCGACGACTCGGCGAGCGCGTACACCACGCGCCCGTCCTCGTCGATGCGGATGGGCTCCTCCATCGTGTTCCAGGTGATGAAGAGCCAGTTCAGCGGCGACGGGTCGACGATGTGCACGGTGCCGACGGGGGCCGGTGTCTGCTCTTGAGGTCGTTGCTGGATCTGCGTCTCGGTCACGGACGCACCGCTCCTTCGCGGTCGCAGGGAGGTTCAGGAGCCCCGCCTTCCTGGCGGGGGGAGCGCAGCACCTCCCCTCGTCCGGGCGCGGTCGGCGCGCGG
>JALYNK010000392.1 GCA_030773235.1 Actinomycetota bacterium
CGCGTCGTCGACCTGGGGGCGGCGTACCTCACCGCGCAGGAGCCGCGCTTCGCCGCGGTGGTGGCCGACTGGACCCGGCGCGGGCTCGCCCGGGAGTGGACGGACACGTTCGCCACCGCGAGCCCGACGGGGCTGGGTCCCGCGCGCCGCGGGCCGGTCCGCTTCGCCGCGCCGGCCGGGCTGCGCTCGCTCGTCGAGGACCTCGTGCCGGACGGCGTGCGCTCCGAGCGCGCCGTGGCGCAGGTCGGCCCCGGTCCGCTGGTCGACGCCGAGCCGTACGACGCGGTGGTGCTCGCCATGCCCGACCCGCAGGCACTGCGTCTGCTCCACCCCGCGGAGCGGGCGGCGCGCGCGGCCCTGGCGGACCGTGCGTGGGAGCCCGTCCTGTCGGTGGCGGCCGGGTGGGCGGAGCGCACCTGGGACCTCGACGGCTGCTTCGTCAACGACTCGCCGGTGCTGGGGTTCGTCGCCGACGACGGGCGCCGCCGGGGCGACGGCGCGCCGGTGCTGGTCGCGCACAGCGCCGCGGCGCACGCCGCCCAGCACCTCGCTGACCCGGAGGCGGGCGTCCCGGACGTGGTCGACGCCGTGCGGGCGCTGCTCGACCTGCCCGAGCCGGAGTGGACCGCGGTGCAGCGCTGGACGTACGCCCGGCCGGGGCAGCTGCACGACGAGCCGTACGGACTGTTCGACGGGCTCGGGGTGTGCGGTGACAGCTGGGGCAGCCCCAAGGTCGAGACGGCCTGGCTGTCCGGGACGCTGCTCGGCGAGGCGCTCAGCGCGCGGGCGTAGCGGCCCGCCGCGCGTGGGCGGTGCGGCGCAGGCGGACGGCCTGCAGCGCGTAGTCGAGCCCGGTGAACAGCGTGCAGGCCACCGCCACGAGCAGCAGCGGCAGCCGGACGGACGCCAGCAGACCGGACAGCGGCAGCAGGTAGGCGGCCACCGCGATGTTCTGGGTGAGCGCCTTGAGCTTGCCGCCCCGGCTGGCCGGGATGAGCCCGTGCCGCAGCACGGCCATGCGGATGACGGTGACGGCGATCTCTCGACCCAGCACGACCGCGGTCGCCCACCAGGGCACGTGCCCGAGCAGGGACAGCCCGATCAGCGCCGAGCCGACGAGCGTCTTGTCGGCGATCGGATCCGCGAGCACCCCGAACCGGGTGATCTGCCCACGGCTGCGCGCGACCGCGCCATCGACGACGTCGGTGAGGCAGGCGAGGGTGAACAGCACCCACAGCACGACCCGGGTGGTCGTCGTCAGCTCGCCGAGCAGCAGCAGGCCGGCGAAGACCGGCACGACGAGCAGCCGCCCCAGGGTCAGGACGTTGGCGAGGTTGACGACGGGCGTGGCGGGCCCCGGCGCGCCCCCGCCGACGCCGGCGGGCGCGCTCGACACCTCGGCCGTCACGACGCGCCCGCGAGCTCGTACGCCTCGCCGCCGGCGACGTCGAGGTCGAGGTCGAGGTCGTCCAGCCAGTCGAGCACGAGGCGGGCGGTGAGCTCGGGCGCCTCGATCTGCGGGACGTGCCCGACGCCCGGCAGCACGTGCACCGGCCAGTCGGGCTGCAGCACGGCGAGCTGCTGCACCCCGGACGGCGGCACCAGGCGGTCCAGCTCGCCCTGCACGACGATCCCCGGCATGCGCAGCGAGGCGATCAACGCGCGGTAGGGCGCCGCGCGGGCGACGAGCAGCCCGATCGAGCGGGCGGCCTCGGTGTAGGCCGCCTCGCAGTCGGGACCCGCCGCACCGGAGGCGACCAGCTCCACGGCCAGCCGGCGCATGCCCTCCGACACCCGCGTGACGTCCGCGGTCGTCCACTGCAGCGTCTCGTGCACCAGCCGCTCGGGACCGAGGCGCAGCCTGCGCCGAGCGAGGACCCGCCTCGCCAGGCCGGGGACGGCGCACAGCGCCACCCGCCGGGCCAGCGCCGGGTCGGGGCGGTCGGTGCGCACTCGGGGCAGCGCCGGGCAGATGAGCGCCAGCCCGGCGACCTTGTCCGGCGCCGCGGCTGCTTCGAGCAGGGCGATGGCGCCGCCCATGCTGTTGCCGACCAGCACGGCCGGCTCGCCCACGACCTCCTCGAGGAACCGGTCGAGCAGAGCGCGGTTGGCGCGCACGCTCGCGGACCGGCCGGCGCGCGGCGTCCGTCCGAAGCCGGCCAGGTCGAGCGCGTGCACACGGCGCTCGCGCGCGAGCAGCGGCGCGAGGTCGTACCAGTTGGCGTGCGAGCCGCCGAGGCCGTGCACGCAGACCAGCGGGGGCCGTCCGTCGTCGGGCCCGCCGTGGTCGACGTGGTGGACGGGCCCGTCGAGATCTGTTGTCCGGGAGATGGGCGTCGTCGTGCTCACCGGCGCGTCCTCCCTGTCGATCGCGTCCGCTGTGGTAGCGGTACGAGCCCGGCAT
>JALYNK010000393.1 GCA_030773235.1 Actinomycetota bacterium
GCGCGAGCAGGGCGACCGCGACCGCGAGCTGCACCGCCGCGAACGGGACGGCCGGCGGCAGCAGGTCGCCGATCTCGCGGCGCTCGCCGGCGCCCGGCCGGTCGGGGCTAGGCAGCAGCCACAGCACCTCGTCGCCGCCACCGAGCAGCCCGACGGCGAGCGCGGCGGAGCCCTCCTCGTCGAGCGCGTCGTTCGTGAGCGGCGTGCCGGTGCCGAGCAGCGCGAGGCGCTCGGCCGGCAGCGCGAGCAGCCCCGCTCCGGTGGGCGTGGGGTAGCAGGCGGTCCCGCCGTCGCGCGCCGTGTAGGTGAGGTCACCGACCTCCGCGGCCCCGGCGCGCTGGGCGGCGGGCAGGTCGCAGACGGGGGGGCGGGTGTCCAGGACGGCGGGGAGGACCTCGGCGGCGACGCCCAGCGGTTCGAGGTGCGGCGGTGCGGCACCGACGACGACGACGTCGGCGGCCAGCCCGCCGAGCGCCCGCAGCTCGTCGTCGGTGAGCCCGTTCGGCGCCGGCACGAGGACCGTGCTCGCCGGGCCGACCTCGGCCTGCAGCGCGGGCAGGTCGGTCACCACGCGGACGGCGACGCCACCGTCCTCGAGCAGCGCGGCCAGCGCGCGGGAGCCCTCCGGCGCGTACGAGCGGGGGTCGAGCGGAGGTCCGCCGCCCGGAGAGCGCAGCAGAGCCAGCAGCACGGTCGAGGCGACGAGCGCGGCCAGCACGGCCAGCGGGGCGCGGGCGCGGGTCCACGTCGCCCGCACGGTCGGGCTCGTGCTCGTGACGGCCAGCGCGGTGCTCACGCTCCCGCCGCTGCAGCCGGGCGGGCCCGCACGGCTCCGGAGCGCACCCGGTCGTCGACCTCGGCGACCGCGGCGTACGCGTCCGGGCCCGCCTCCCGGCCGCCGTACCAGACCTCGTCGAAGGTGCGCGCCGCCCGCTGCAGGTCCCCGGCGAGCGACGGGACGGCAGCCCCGCCGTCACGGGCGACCTCGCTGGCGGTGCGGCTCGGGCGCGGGTCGAGCACGCCGTGATCCTCGAGCTCGCGGACCAGCGCGCGCAGCCGCTCGCGGACGGCGTCCGCCCACCGCTGCTGCGCGGCGGCCTCCTCCGCCGCCTGCCGGTGCGCCGCAGCCGTCCTCGCCGCCGTCGCGTCGAACACCCCGCCGCCCGCCCGGGCCCGCCGGCTCGCCGGGCCGAGCCGGACGAGGACGGCGACGGCGAGCCCGACCAGCACGGCGACGAGCAGCACGCGCGCCACGGGCGAGGCGAGCTGCGAGGACGCCCGCGCGAAGAGCTCCTCGAGCTCCTGCAGCACCCGGCTCACGATCCGCACGACGAGCGGCGGCTGGGCCTCGGCGTACTCCGGCCGCGACAGCTCCCGGCCAGCCGCGTCGCGGGCCTGCTCGCGGGTCGGCTCGAGCGCGGCGAGCCTGGGGAGCAGGAGGGCGACCGGCGTCACCGCGCCTCGCGCGCGGCGGCGGCCGCCAGCGCGACGTCCAGGCCCTCGGCGCGCATGCGCCGGTCGACGTACAGCAGCACCCGCACGGCCGCGACGAACGGGCCGACGACCGTCGCCGCGACCGCCTGCCCGACGGCCTGCAGGACGAACGCGGGAGTGCTGGTGTCGGCGCCGGTGAACACCTCGAGAGGGTTGCCGCGCAGCGCGAGGAAGGGGACCTGCAGCACCTGCGACACGAGCGCCGCGATGATCCAGCTGAGCAGCAGGATCCCGAGAACGCGCCACCACGAGCGGCGCACCAGCCCGCTGGAGCGGCGCAGCGCCGCGCGCGGTCCGGCGCGCTCCAGCACGACGCAGGCCGGGGCGAGCGACCAGCGGACGTAGAGGTGGACGCCGAGCGCCAGGCCGGCGGGCACCGCCAGGATGCCGACGAGGCCTGCCGCGACGTCGGACACCGCGGCAGCCGCACCCGTCAGCACGAAGCCGAGCAGGCCGACGAGCAGCGCGAGCAGCGGGACGAGCACCGCGACCGCGATCAGCGGCCCGAGGCGGGGGCGCAGCTGCTCCCAGGCTTCCCGGCCGCTCAGCGGCTGCCCGAGCGCGCCCCGCGACACGGCGGGCGCCACCAGCCCGACGAGCAGCTCGGCGCTGGTGGTGGCGAAGGCGGCGCTGACGAACCCGCCGACGAGGACCCCGGCCAGCGCGTCCACGGCCGAGGACAGGGACGTACCGACCTGCTCCGGGTCGAGGTCGAGAACGGGCCTGAGGAAGGTCAGGACCACGACGAGGTCGAGCACGGCGCCGACGACCGCCACGACGGCGCCGGCGGCGAACACCGGACGCCAGTAGCCCCGCACGACCGCGACGGCGCCGTCCAGCAGCTCGCCGAGCCCCAGCGGTCGCAGCGGCACGACGCCGGGCCGCTCTCCGGGCCGCGCGGTGGGGGGCC
>JALYNK010000394.1 GCA_030773235.1 Actinomycetota bacterium
ACACCGGGCGGCCGGCGGGCACCGCTTCGCCGGGCACCTCGTACCGGCCCAGAAGCAGGCCGGTCACCGGGCGGCCCCGGTAGATACCCGCCGGCGCCCGGGGGGCTCGGCGACCCCCGCGGCGGGGACGGTCGCGCCGCTGCCGGTGGGGTTCGGCCCGGGCACGTTGGCCACCTGCCCCTCGGGCGCTGCGTCATCGCCTGCTCGCGGCGGGGCGATGCCCGTGTGTGACCTACCGGCCGGACCGGCTTCCTCCGGCCCGAGCGCGATCTCCAGGGCCGCCAGAAGCCGCGCCAGCGCGCCGTTCGCGCTGCACACGCGGTCCTGCACCGCGCGCGCCTCGTCCTCGGTCTCACGGCAGTGCTGTCGGGCCCGCTCGAACAGCTCCTGCGCCTCGGTCTCGGCCGCCGCGACGACGGCCTCCGCCCGCTGCTGCGCGTGGTCGGCGGCTCGGCGCAGCAGCGGATGGGCCTCGGTGGTGGCTTGCCGGCGGACCGACTCGCGCTCGCCGCGAAGGTCGGCGTGCTCGCTGCAGATCCGCGCGGCCTCTGCGCGGGCTTCGTCCACCAGGCTCAGGACCCGCTCTTCGGCGCGCGTCTGAACCAGGCGGGCCTGCGCCAGCGCCTCGTTGCGGATTCGCTGGGCGTCCCGCTCGGCCTGCTGCCACAGCTTGGACACCTCCTGCTCCAGCCTCCGAAACGCCGAAGCCACCAGGGAGACCGACTGCCCGGACCGCTGCGCCGGGGGCTCGACCACCTCGGACCGAGCGACCGCCGCCCGTTCCTGAGCGGCGTCCAACTCCTCCTGCAGGTGCGCCAGGTGGGTGTCCACCCGGGCGCGGTCGTAGCCGCGCAGCACCACCGCGAAGCCGGGCCGGGAAGAGGGGATCACGACTTCCGACCAGCCAGGGGTGCGTGTAGCCCCCGATCGGGCTCCTGACGGGTGTCCTGGCAGGCCGAGCGCGATGAACTCGTGGGAGCACGCAGCAGGGGCGGTCCCACGGCGAGCCATGGCCGCGCTGCAGCGCGACGGTCGAGCCTGAGTCCGCGATGAGGTTTCCGCCAGCAGGCCGACTCCCGCCGGGCAGTTTCCCTCAGCCCGTTAGCCACTTGCCCGACCCGGCTGGATCCCATCCGATCCGTTCCCGTAACATCTCGTACACGACAGACCGACCCGGGCAGGCTAAGCGGGCAACGCCGACCCGGTCCCCGGCCCGTAAGAGTTCGTCACATCTTCGCGGCAGCAGGCGGCCGCTCATCCCATCGCTCACGTGCCAGGACCACGGCCGGCGGCTACTGAGCAGGACGGCTTCATGCCACCGCCCCGGCACCAGCCGCCTGTGGTGCCGAACCGAGAATCTGCACGGCGCTCTACTTGCCCAGAGTCCTCTGCACGGGTGCCCGTGGCCCCCGCTACAACCTTTCCCGGCCGCAAAAGGTGCTGGTGGCTGCAGCGGCGACCTGGTTCAGGCGCTGGCGAGAAAGCTCAGCAGGTCCGAACGCGTCACGATGCCCACCGGCTTGCCGTCGTCGAGCACGAGCAGCGCGGAGGCCTTCTTCAGGGCGCTCATCGCGACCGGCAGCGGTTCGCCCGCCCCGACCATCGGCAGCGGGGTGCTCATCCGCTCGCCCAGCGGCCGGTGCAGCGCGCAGCGGTCGGCGAAGACGGCGTCGAGCAGCTCGCGCTCGATCACGCTGCCCACTACCTCCGCCGCCATGACTGGCGGCTCGTGCTGCACGACCGGCATCTGGCTGACGGCGTACTCGCGCAGCACCGAGATCGCCGATCCGATGGTCTCCTCCGGGTGCACGTGCACCAGCTCGGGCAGCTCGCCGCCCTTGCGGTGCAGCACGTCTCCCACCGTGGGCTGTGACGCGTCGGATACCAGGAAGCCGTGGTCGGCCATCCACTCGTCGTTGTAGATCTTGCTGAGATAACCTCGCCCCGAGTCGGGCAGCACCACGACCATGACGTCGTCTGCGGTCAGCTCGGACGCCAGGCGCAGCGCGGCGGCGACCGCAAGGCCGCCGGAGCCGCCGACCAGCAGCGCCTCCTCCCGGGCCAGCCGCCGCGTGGTGAGGAAGGATTCCCGGTCGCTCACGGCGAGGATTCGGTCGGCCACCCTGCAGTCGTACGTGGTCGGCCAGAAGTCCTGGCCGACGCCTTCCAGAAGGTATGGCCGTCCACTGCCGCCGGAGTAGACCGAGCCCTCAGGGTCGGCGCCGATGACCTGCACCCGGCCGCCGCTGACCTCCTTGAGGTAGCGGCCGGCGCCGCTGATCGTGCCGCCCGTGCCGACGCCGACCACGAAGTGCGTGACGCAGCCGTCGGTCTGCGACCACACCTCCGGTCCGGTAGTGCGGTAGTGCGCCTGCTGGTTCAGCGGATTGGCG
>JALYNK010000395.1 GCA_030773235.1 Actinomycetota bacterium
CTCGTCGCCCGCGTCGTCGGGCTCGGGCAGCGCCCAGCGCCGCAGCAGTGCCGGCGTGACGACCTGCTCAGCGGGCGGCACGCGACACGTCCGGCTCGGCGGTGACCTCGGCGGAGCTGCGCTCGAGGTGCCGCACGTCGTTGTAGGCGACGAGCACCGGTCGGCCGTCGCGGCGCTCGTAGGTCGTCACCGAGCAGTTGGCGACCTCCGCGGCACGGTCGATCTCGAGCACCTCCGGCTCGGTCAGGCGCTCCAGGACGTACCGCACGAGGAGTACGACGACCTGATGGGCGACGAGCAGCACCCGCTCGCCCTGCTCCTGGACGGCGAGGTCGGACAGCGCCGCGCGCAGCCGCAGGAGCACGTCGGACCACGACTCGCCGCCGGGCGGCCGGTGGTAGAACTTGCCGATCTGCGCCCGGCGCTCGGCCTCCTGCGGGTGCAGCGCGACGATCCCGCGCCGGGTCAGGCCGTCCAGCACACCGAACTCGCGCTCCCGCAGCCGCTCGTCGACGACGACCGGCAGGTCGAGACCGGCCGCCGCGACCGCGATGTCCGCCGTCTGACGCGCGCGCACGTACGGCGAGGTCCAGACCACCGTCGGCGGCTCGGCGAGCGCGGCGAGCTCCCGCCCGAGCGCGCGCGCCTGCTCCTCGCCGGCGGGGGAGAGGGGGACGTCGACGTCGCGCGAGGTCAGTTCGATGCGCTCGAGCCGCTGCGCCTCCGCGCGGTCGCGGGCCACGTTGCCGGCGCTCTCGCCGTGCCGCACCACCCACAGGCGGTCGGGGCCGGGAGAGGCTGGAGGGCGCCGTGCAGTCACGCCGGCCCTCTGCCCGCGATCCCTGCCGACACACGGTCCGGAGCCTCAGGGGGGTCGAAACCCGGCTGATACGTTCGGAACCGGCTGCACCCCTCGTCCGTCCTGCGACGCGCGCGGATCATGTCGAGGACGTTCTCGCCGAGAGCGTCCGTCGGCGGCAGCCAGGGTCTCGTGACCTGCGAGGTCCAGCGCACATCCGAGGAGCAGCATCCATGCCACAGGGCACCGTGAAGTGGTTCAACGCCGAGAAGGGATTCGGCTTCATCGCGCAGGACGGCGGCGGCGCCGACGTCTTCTGCCACTTCAGCGCGATCCAGATGAACGGGTACAAGTCGCTCGAGGAGAACCAGCGCGTCGAGTTCGACATCACCCAGGGCCAGAAGGGGCCGCAGGCGGAGAACGTCCGCCCGGCCTAGTCCCGCCCAAACGGCTCGGGCCCGGTCTGCACCAGCAGGCCGGGCCCGAGCCGTGTCCGGACCCCGCTGCAGGACAGCGCCTCGGCGGGCGTGCCACCGGGCGCTGTCGGGATCTGTGCGGACTACCGCTGGACGGTGTTCTCCACCGAGTCCTTGACCTGGTTCGCCGACGGCAGCTGCGACTGCAGCTGCTCGACCTCGCTCTGGATCCGGTTGAGGGCGTTCTCGTTGTTCACGACGACGGCGGCGCCGGTCAGCACGGCCGCACCGACCAGCAGCCCGAGCACGGCGGTGACGAGGCCGCCGAGAGCGACGCCGCGGCCGGTGACCCCGGGGCGCTTGGCCATCCTCATCCCGGCGATGCCGAGCACGAGCCCGATCAGGCCGAACACCACGGCGGCGGGGGCCAGGATGGCGGTCAGCGCGCAGAACAGCGCCGACAGCCCGAACACGAGCGCGAACGCCGCGGCCACGCTGGTCTTGGCCGGCGCGAGCTCGGTGCCTGTGCCGGTCATCCGTCCGGTCACGTCCGCGCCGGTCGTCGTGGCGCTCACGCGGTCGGTCTGTCCCAGGCGGGTCGAGCCGTCCGGGTCACGGGGGGTGGTCATGGTGCCTCCTGGAGACGGGGGAAGGAGGGGCGGTGTCTCTCTGCCCGCGCCGCCGCTACTGACCCCGTGCGCCCCGTCACTCCCCGCGCCCGTGCCCGCCCACGAGCAGCGCGCCGGGGCGCCTCGCTGCCAGGTGCGCGGGTCAGCCCGCGGGGCGGTAGGGCCGGCCCACCGCCACGGGCGGCCGGTTGACGGGGGTGCCGGAGCCGTCCCGACGGCCGTACGCCGCCGGCAGGTCGACCGGATCGCCGCCCGCGGCGGCCGCCCAGGCGGGCGCGGGCCCGGCCCATCCGAGCACGAGCCGGCTCTCGCCCGACAGCAGCCGCTGCACCCGCACGCCCCCCGTCGCCCGGCCCTTGCGGGGGTACTCGGACAGCGGCGTGACCTTGACGCTGCTCACGGTCCCGGGGCCCCGGCCGCGCTCGGGCGGCAGGCCCGCGCCGGTGACGACGACCGGCTCCTCGAACAGGGCGTCGCCGCCGGTGAGCCGTACGGCGGAGAAGCCGACCACGGCGGCGCCGGGGTCCAGCTTGACCC
>JALYNK010000396.1 GCA_030773235.1 Actinomycetota bacterium
GTCCGGCACCTGCGCCGCGCGCGCGGCCGCCGGGCCGGGCAGCGACCTGCAGCTCGTGCTCGTGCGGGCGGCTGCCGACGCCGCGGTCGAGCCGGGGCTGCTGGCGGGCTGGCTGGACGGCGGCGCGCTGCCCGAGGGCGCCGTGCTCGACGACGAGTTGCGGTGGCACCTGCTGGAGCGCCTCGCAGCCCTCGGCGGCGCGGACGGGGCGCGCATCGCCGACGAGCTGGCCCGGGACCGCACCGTGTCGGGCGAGCAGCACGCCGCGACCGCTGCGGCGGCCCGGCCGGACGCGGCGGCCAAGGCGGCGGCGTGGGCCGAGCTCCTCGGCGACGGCGAGCTGTCCGGGGGGCGGGCGCGGGCGCTCGCCGGCGGGTTCCGGCAGCCGTTCCAGGACGACCTGCTGCGGCCGTACGTCGCTCGCTACGTCGCCGAGGCCCCCCGCCTGTGGGAGCGCCGCACTCCCCAGCTGGCCACCGGCGTCGCCCGGCTGCTGTTCCCGCCGCTGATCGAGGAGGCGGTGCTCGAGACCACGGCCGCGCTCGACCGCGAGGACGCGCCGGCGGGGCTGCGGCGCGTGGCGCGCGAGGAGCGGGCGGAGCTGGCCCGCGCGCTGCACGCGCGCCGCCGCGGCGACGCGCCCCTGAAGCCACCCGGCGGGCAGCCCGCCCGGCGCTAGCGTGGGCGCATGTGCGGCATCGTGGGCTACGTCGGCGAGCAGGCCGGGCTCGACGTCGTCCTCGGCGGGCTGCGCCGGCTGGAGTACCGCGGCTACGACAGCGCCGGGATCGCCGTGCTCGGTGACGACGGGCAGCTGCGCGTCGAGCGACGCGCCGGCAAGCTCGCCAACCTGGAGGAGGCGCTGCAGGAGGACGGGACCGGGGACCCGCGGCTGCCGGGGCGGCTGGCCCTGGGTCACACCCGCTGGGCGACCCACGGCGCCCCGAACGACCGCAACGCCCACCCGCACGTCGACTGCGCCGGCACGGTCGCCGTCGTGCACAACGGCACGATCGAGAACTTCGACCGGCTGCTCGCCGGGCTCGAGGCCCGCGGCCACGAGCGGCGCAGCGACACCGACACCGAGGTCGTCGCGCACCTCGTGGAGGAGCGCTACGCGCAGTCCGGCGACCTCGCCGCCGCGGTGCGCGAGACCTGCCGCGTGCTCGAGGGCAGCTTCGTCCTCGTCGTGGCCCACCGCGACCAGCCCGACCTCGTCGTCGCGGCGCGCCGCAACCTGCCGCTCGTCATCGGTCTCGGCGAGGGCGAGAACTTCGTCGGCTCCGACGTCACCGCGTTCATCGCGCACACCCGCACCGCGCGTGCGGTGGAGCAGGACCAGGTCGTCGAGGTCCGGCGCGACGGCGTCGTCGTCACCGACCTGTCCGGCACGCCGGTCGAGGGGCCGACGTACCACGTCGACTGGGACACCGCGGCCGCCGAGAAGGGCGGCCACGAGTTCTTCATGCTCAAGGAGATCGACGAGCAGCCGCAGGCGGTGCGCGACACCGTCGGCGGGCGCCTCGGCGCCGACGGGCGGCTGCACCTCGACGAGCTCGCGATGAGCGACGAGGACGTCCGCGGCATCGAGCAGGTCGTCATCGTGGCGTGCGGCTCGGCGTACCACTCCGGGCTCGTCGGCAGGTACGCGATCGAGCGGTGGGGCCGCTTGCCGGTGCAGGTGGAGATGGCCTCGGAGTTCCGCTACCGCGACCCGGTCCTCACCCGCCGCACGCTCGTCATCGCGGTGAGCCAGAGCGGCGAGACCGCCGACACCCTCGAGGCGGTGCGGCACGCGCGCAGCCAGCGCGCCTGGGTGCTGGCAGTGACGAACACGTTGGGCTCCACCATCGCGCGGGAGAGCGACGCGGCGCTCTACACCCGGGCCGGCCCCGAGATCGCCGTCGCGTCGACCAAGGCGGTCATGGCCCAGGTCGCCGCCATGTACCTCGTCGGCCTCTACCTCGCCCAGCTGCGCGGCACGCGCGACCCCGACGAGGTGCGCTCGCACGTGCGCGACCTCGAGCAGGTCCCCGACCTCGTCGCGGAGCTCCTCAGCCGCATGGAGCCGGTGCGCGAGCTGGCGAGGAAGATCAGCGGTGCGGAGCGGGTGCTGTTCCTCGGCCGGCACGTCGGCTACCCCATGGCGCTCGAGGGCGCGCTCAAGCTCAAGGAGCTGGCGTACGTCAGCGCCGAGGGGTTCCCCGCCGGCGAGATCAAGCACGGACCGATGGCGCTCGTCGAGGACGGCACGCCGGTCGTCGTGATCGCGCCTCGGCACGCGCTGCAGGCCAAGCTCGTCAACAACGTGCAGGAGGTGCGGGCGCGCGGGGCGTACACGATCGTGCTCGCGACCGACGGCGACGAGAGCGC
>JALYNK010000397.1 GCA_030773235.1 Actinomycetota bacterium
GTCGCCGTGGGCGTGTGTGACGCAGATCCGGTCGATCCGGCTGCTGGGGATGCCGGCGTGCAGCAGCTGCCGCTGCGCGCCCTCGCCGCAGTCGAGCAGGAGCCCCAGGTCGTCGACGCGCAGGAAGGCCGCGGTGTGCGCACGTTCGCGGGTCGGGACCTGGCTGGCGGTGCCGAGCACCACCAGCTCGCGGGCCGTCACGCGCCTGCCGGGCAGGTCACGGCGGGCTGGCGTCGCCCCGCTCGGGCCGGGCCGCCGGACCCGACCCCCACTCGTCCTCGGCCGCGGCCTGCGCATCGAGCGCCGCCGTGCGTGCGCGCGCCGTCTCCAGCGCCCGCTCCGCCTCCTCGGGGTTGTCGTACGGGCCCAACCGGTCGCCGGCCGGGCAGCCCTTGCGCGGCTCGACCCGTTCGTGCCGCAGGCACCACCACCAGGAGCTCATGCCTGAGTCTGCACCGGGGCAGCCGCCACGCGCGCTGGGCGCGGACGCCGGCACGACGGGCGCAGGGTGCCGGAACGACGACGGCCCGGCACCGGGAGGTGCCGGGCCGTCGAGGACGCTGCTAGACGGGGCGGACCTGGTCGGCCTGCGGCCCCTTCTGCCCCTGGGTGATCTCGAACTCCACGCGCTGGCCCTCGTCGAGCGACCGGTAGCCGTCGGTCTGGATCGCCGAGTAGTGGACGAACACGTCCGCTCCGCCGCCGTCGACGGCGATGAAGCCGAAGCCCTTCTCGGCGTTGAACCACTTCACTGAGCCCTGCGGCATGTGCTGATCTTCCTGTTCGTGCCGGGAACGGTCCCCGCACGGCGCGGGCACCGGGCCGGACGACCTGCGCGGAGGGTGCGCCGACGGGCGGCCGGGCAGCATGCGCGAGATCTGTGACCGAGGGCACACTAGCGGGGGCCGACCAGCGGGGGCCCACCAGCGGGGGCCCAGCAGCGGGGGCACAGCACCGACGCCGCGAGGGACGGGACCGGCCCACCGACCGCACCGGAGTGCGGCGTCAGGCGCGGGTGACCTTGCCGGCCTTCAGGCAGGAGGTGCACACGCCCAGCTTCTTGGGGGTGCGCCCGGCCAGACCCACCACGGCCCGCACCGTCTGGATGTTGGGGTTCCACCGGCGGCGGGTCCGGCGGTGCGAGTGGCTCACCGACATGCCGAAGCCCGGCCCCTTGCCGCAGACGTCGCAGGTGGCAGCCACGGTCGAACTCCAGATCCGTCGAGAGCGCAGGCGCGCCGCGCGCGCCGGGACGAGGAGCGAGGTTACCAGCGGGCTAGGCTCGCCCGTTCCCGTGCGGCCCGTCCCGCCGACCACACCGGACCCCCCCGGACCACGCCCGCCCGGTCGTCCCCGCCGTCCCCGTCCGCCGTTCTGCCGCCGCCGCCCGGCCCGCCCCGGGCACGGGCCGGCCGCCCCTCCGTCCGCCTCAGGGGGTCCCGTGCTGCAGGTCCTCGACGCCGGCGCCGTGCGGGCCTGGTGCACAGCGGGTCGGCTGGTGCTGCAGGGCGCACGCGAGGAGCTCGACCGGCTCAACGTCTTCCCGGTGGCCGACGCCGACACCGGCACCAACCTGCTGCACACGTGGACCGCGGCCGACGAGGCCGTCGGGCGCGCCGGCGCCGACCCGGCGGCGGTGGGACGCGCCCTCGCCGAGGGCGCCCTGCTCGGCGCGCGCGGCAACTCCGGGATGCTGCTGTCGCAGCTGCTCCGCGCGGTCGCGGACGCCCTCACCGTGCTGCCGCCGGAAGAGCCCGGTCTGTCGGCGGGCGAGTTCGCCCGCGCGCTGCAGACCGGCGCGGACCTGGCCCGGTCGGCCGTCGCCCGGCCCGTGGAGGGCACGCTGCTCACCGTTGCCGCAGCCGCCGCGGCGGGTGCCCGGCAGGCGGCCCAGCGGACGGTCCAACCCGAGCCCGCGCTCGCGGCCGTCGTCACGGCGGCGCGCGAGCAGGCGGAGCGGACGCTGGAGCGCACGCCCGACCGCCTGCCCGTCCTCCGGGACGCCGGGGTCGTCGACGCGGGCGGGTTCGGCTGGGTGCTGCTGCTGCGTGTGCTCGAGGGCGTGGTCGGCCGCGAAGGGGTCGTCCGCGCAGCACCCACCATCCTCGACACCGGGTCGCCCGGCGACGACCGCGCGCCGGCAGGACCGCGCGGGCACCACGCGCCCGACGAGTACGAGGTGCAGTACCTGCTGCGCGACGTCGCCGACGACGCCCGGGCCGCGCTCCGCGAGCAGCTCGCCCGGTTCGGCACCTCCGTCGCCGTCGTCGGCGGCGCCGACCTCGCCGCCGTCCACGTGCACGTGCCCGTCGCCGCGATCGGCCCCGCCGTGGAGGCCGGCCTCGCCGCGGGTCCGGTGGAGCGGATCCACGT
>JALYNK010000398.1 GCA_030773235.1 Actinomycetota bacterium
CTCCGGCGCACGGGAGCGCCTGGCACGGCGGCACGGCCTGGGCCGTACGCCCGGAGCCGCCGAGCTTGTCGCGGTCGTCGCTGCCCGCGCCGGGCACGAGCCCGCGGCGGTCGAGCGGCTCCTGTACGGTCCGCCTCCCGACGACGACCGGGGCCTGGTCGCGCTGGCCGAGGCTCTCGACGGGCTCTCGCCGGACGCGCCGCCGCCTCCGACCGACCGGTCCGGCTCCGCCGGTCCCCCGCCGCACGAGGAGAGCCCGGCGTGAGCACCGCCTCCGTGACCGCCACCCCCGACCTGACCGCTGCTGCTGGTCGCACCGATCCGCGCGGCGCGTTCGAGGCGCTGCGCACCGAGGTGGGCAAGGCCGTCGTCGGCCAGGACGCGGTGGTCACCGGCCTCGTCATCGCCCTGCTGTGCCGCGGGCACGTGCTCCTCGAAGGGGTGCCGGGCGTCGCGAAGACGCTGCTCGTGCGCGCCGTCGCCGCGTCGCTGCGGCTCGGCACCAAGCGGCTGCAGTTCACCCCCGACCTCATGCCGGGCGACATCACCGGCTCGCTGGTGTACGACCGCAGCGGCGCGTTCGTCTTCCGCGAGGGCCCGGTCTTCACGCACCTGCTGCTCGCCGACGAGATCAACCGGACGCCGCCGAAGACCCAGGCCGCGCTGCTCGAGGCGATGGAGGAGCGCCAGGTCAGCGTCGAGGGCGACCCGCGCGCGCTCCCCGACCCGTTCGTCGTGTGCGCCACGCAGAACCCCGTCGAGTACGAGGGCACGTACCCGCTGCCCGAGGCGCAGCTCGACCGGTTCCTCCTCAAGCTCACCGTCCCCCTGCCGCCGCGCGAGGACGAGGTGCGGGTGCTGGCGGCGCACGCCGCCGGGTTCGACCCGCGCGACCTGTCGGCGCTGCGGCCGGTCGCCGGCCCGGAGGAGCTCGCGGCGGGACAGGCCGGGGTCCGCGCGGTGCAGGCCTCACCCGAGGTGCTCGGCTACGTCGTGGACGTCTGCCGGGCGACCCGCTCGTCCCCGTCGCTGCAGCTCGGCGCGTCCCCGCGTGGTGCCACCGCGCTGCTGTCCACCAGCCGGGCGTGGGCCTGGCTCTCGGGCCGCGACTACGTCACGCCCGACGACGTCAAGGCGCTGGCCCGCCCCACGCTGCGGCACCGCGTGTCGCTGCGACCGGAGGCCGAGCTGGACGGCGTGACCGCCGACGGCGTCCTGGACGGGGTCCTGGCCTCGGTGCCCGTACCGCGCTAGTGGCGCTGACCGGACGGGCCGCCCTGCTGGCCGTGCTCGGCGTCGTGCCGGTCGTCCTGGCGCCCGGCCGACTCACGATCGCCGCCGTGGCGCTCGCTCTGCTCGCGGTGGTCGCGACCGACGTCGCCCGCGCCGCGCCCGTCGCGGCGCTCCGGCTGCAGCGCTCCGGCGACACGGCCTGCCGGCTGGGCGAGAGCGCGCAGGTGCATCTGCAGGTGGGCCCGGCCGCCCGGCCGCTCGGCGGCCTGCTCCGCGACGCCTGGCCGCCTTCGGCCGGCGCCGAGCCGGCGGTGCACGCGCTCGACCTCCCGCCCGGACAGACCCGGGTGCTGACGACGACGCTGCACCCCACCCGGCGCGGAGATCGGCGGCCCGACCGCATCACGGTCCGCTCGCTCGGCCCGCTCGGCGTGGCCGGTCGGCAGGGGCGGCACGAGGTGCCGTGGCGGCTGCGCGTGCAGCCGGCGTTCCCGTCCCGCAAGCACCTGCCCGAGCGGCTGGACCGGCTGCGCACCCTCGACGGCCGGGTGGCCGCGCGCACCCGCGGCTCCGGGACCGAGTTCGACAGCCTGCGCGACTACGTCGCCGGCGACGACGTCCGCTCGATCGACTGGCGCGCCACCGCCCGGCGCCAGGGGGTGGTGGTGCGCACCTGGCGTCCGGAGCGCGACCGCCGGGTCCTCGTGGTGCTCGACACCGGCCGCACGTCGGCCGGGCGGGTGGGCGACGTGCCGCGGCTCGACGCGGCGCTGGACGCCGCGCTCCTGCTCGCCGCGCTCACCAGCCGCGCCGGCGACCGGCTCGACCTGCTGGCCGTGGACCGCACCACCCGGGCCGCGCTGGAGGGCGCGGGCCGCGACGACCTGGCGCGCGTCGTGGACGCGCTGTCCGGCCTCGAGCCCGCGCTCGTCGAGAGCGACGCGCGGCTGCTGGTCGGCGAGGTGCTGCGCCGGGCCCGCCGCCGGTCGCTGGTCGTGCTGTTCACGACGCTCGACGCCGCCGCGCTGCAGGAGGGGCTGCTGCCGCTGCTCCCGTCGCTGACCGCGCGGCACACCGTGCTGCTGGCCGCGGTCGGGGACCCGCGGGTCGAGCAGATGCGCCGCGGGCGCGGCGCCGC
>JALYNK010000399.1 GCA_030773235.1 Actinomycetota bacterium
GCGGAGGAGTTGGCGGCCCTGGGGCAGGCGGGCGAGGCCTCGGCCGGCGCCTGAGCCCGCGCCGCGGGGCGCGTCGGCGGGGGTGGCGACCGTGCGCGGTCGCCGCACTCCCGGCGGGAGTGGTACGCCAGAGGCACAGATCCGCACGATCGACAGGGACGCGAGGACCGGCACTGCGATGAGATCCGATGAGATCCGGGCTCGATTCCTCGACCACTTCACCGCCCGCGGGCACACTCTCGTGCCGTCCGCGAGCCTCATCGCCGACGACCCGACGCTGCTGCTCGTCAACGCCGGGATGGTGCCGTTCAAGCCGTACTTCCTCGGCGAGCAGCAGCCGCCCTTCCCGCGGGCGACGAGCGTGCAGAAGTGCGTCCGCACGCTCGACATCGACGAGGTCGGTAAGACGACGCGGCACGGCTCGTTCTTCCAGATGGCCGGCAACTTCAGCTTCGGCGACTACTTCAAGGAGGGCGCGATCCCGCTCGCCTGGGAGCTGCTGACCCGCAGCACCGGCGAGGGCGGGTACGGCTTCCCCGAGGACCGCCTCTGGGTCACCGTCTACCGCGACGACGACGAGGCCGCGGACCTGTGGCGCCGCGTGGTGGGCGTCCCGGACGAGCGCATCCAGCGGCGCGGGCTCAAGGACAACTACTGGCACATGGGCGTGCCCGGCCCGGGCGGGCCGTGCAGCGAGATCTACTACGACCGCGGCCCGCAGCACGGGCGCGAGGGCGGTCCTGAGGCCGACGAGGACCGCTACCTCGAGATCTGGAACCTCGTCTTCATGCAGTACCAGCTCAGCGAGGTCCGCGCCAAGGAGGACTTCGACGTCGCGGGCGAGCTCCCGGCCCGCAACATCGACACCGGACTGGGTCTGGAGCGGGTGGCGACGCTCCTGCAGGGCGTCGACAACCTGTACGAGATCGACACCAGCCGCGCGATCCTCGACCGCGCCGCCGGGCTCACCGGCACGCGCTACGGCGCCGACCCGACCGCCGACGTCCGGCTGCGGGTCGTCACCGACCACGCCCGCACGGCCGTGATGCTCATCGGCGACGGCGTGACGCCCGGCAACGAGGGCCGTGGCTACGTGCTGCGCCGCATCCTGCGCCGCACGGTCCGGGCCATGCGCCTGCTCGGCGCGCAGGAGCCGACCGTGCAGGCGCTCGTCGACGCCGGCATCGGCGCGATGGGGCCGCAGTACCCCGAGCTCGTCACAGATGCAGGGCGCATCACGACCGTCGCGGTGACCGAGGAGGCGGCGTTCCTCGAGACGCTGCGCACCGGGGCGCAGGTCTTCGACCAGGCCGTCCCGCAGGCACGGGCTCGCGGCGGTGTGCTGTCCGGCGACCGGGCGTTCCAGCTGCACGACACGTACGGCTTCCCGATCGACCTCACCCTCGAGATGGCCGCCGAGCAGGGGCTGCAGGTCGACGAGGAGGGGTTCCGCGCCCTCATGCAGGAGCAGCGGTCGCGGGCCAAGGCCGACGCCCGCGCCCGCAAGAGCAAGGGCGTCGACACGGGGGCGTACCGCGCGCTGCGCGACGCCGCCGGGCCGACGGAGTTCACCGGCTACCGCGAGGTGGTCAGCGAGAGCACGCTGCGGGGCCTGCTGCTCGACGGCGAGGTCGCGCCCGCCGCGGCCGAGGGCGCGGAGGTGCTCGTCGCGCTGGACCGCACGCCGTTCTACGCCGAGGCCGGCGGGCAGCTCGCCGACGCCGGCCGGCTGGTCCTCGCCGACGGCGCGGAGCTGCAGGTCGGCGACGTCCAGCGCACGCTGCCCGACCTCATCGTGCACCGCGCCCGCGTCGTCCGCGGCGAGGCGCGCACGGGCACCGCGGTGCTCGCGGAGGTCGACGTCGAGCGTCGCCGCTCCATCTCCCGAGCGCACACCGCGACGCACCTGGTGCACCGGGCGCTCCGCGACGCGCTCGGCGACGCCGCGACCCAGGCGGGCAGCATGAACGCGCCCGGCCGGTTCCGGTTCGACTTCGCGTCGCCCACCGGAGTCCCGGCGGGGGTGCTGCGCGACGTCGAGCAGCAGATCAACGAGATCGCGCTCGCCGACCTCGAGGTGCGCGCCTTCGTCACCAGCCAGGACGAGGCCCGACGCATCGGGGCGCTGGCGCTGTTCGGCGAGAAGTACGGCGACGAGGTGCGGGTGGTCGAGGTCGGCGACTACGCCCGCGAGCTGTGCGGCGGCACCCACGCCTCGCGCTCCGGCCAGCTCGGCATGGTCACCCTGCTGTCCGAGTCGTCGATCGGCTCCGGCACCCGGCGGGTGGAGGGCCTGGTCGGCCTCGACGCGTACGCCCACCTCGCCCGCGAGCACGTCCTGCTCGCGCAGCTCGCCGAGTCGTTCAAGGT
>JALYNK010000400.1 GCA_030773235.1 Actinomycetota bacterium
GCCTCGCGCTGTCCGGCGCCGGCCTGGTCGTGCTCGCGCTCGTGGTCGGGCCGCTCGGGCTGCTCGTGCACGACCGGTGGGGGCCGCTGGTCCGGTTCGACGAGCGCGTCACCCGCGCCGCCGAGCACGCGGTCGACACCGTGCCCGGCCTGCTGGTGGCGGCGCGCACCGTCACCTACCTCGGCGACCCCCAGCTGCTCACCGCCGGCGTGGTCGTCGCCGCTGTGGCCCTGTTCGCCGCCGGTCGGCGCCGGTCGGCGCTCTACCTGCTGGTCGTGCGCCTGGGCTCGCAGCTGCTGTCCACGCTCATCAAGTCGGCGGTGGGCCGAGCCCGGCCGCGGTTCACGAGCCCGGTCGCCACGGCCTTCGGGCTGTCGTTCCCCTCGGGCCACGCGCTCGCGTCGTCCGCCGTGTGGCTCGCCGTCGCGGTGGTCGTGCTCCCGCTCGTGCCGTTCCGGCGCCTGCTCGTCGCGGGCGCGGTCGGGATCGCGCTGCTGGTGTCCGCCAGCCGGGTCCTGCTGGGCGTGCACTACCTGTCCGACGTCACGGCCGGGTTCCTGCTCGGCACCGGCTGGACGATCGCCTGCACGTACGTGTTCGCGCTGTGGCGCCGCGACGAGGGCCGCCCCGTCGAGCCGTACGAGGAGGGCCTCGAGCCGGAGCTCGGCCGGTGACGGCCCGCGACCCGGCCGCCGATCTGCGGCGCATCGCGTTCTGCCTGGAGCGCGCGCTGGAGCCGGCCTACCGGGTGCGGGCGTTCCGCACCGCGGCCGCGGTGGTCGACCGGACGCCCCGCGAGGAGCTCGCCCGGCGCAGCGCGGAGCGCACGCTCACCGACCTGTCCGGCATCGGCAAGGTCACCGCCACGGTCATCACCGAGTCGCTGGCGGGCGAGGAGCCGGTCTACCTGCGCCGGGTCGAGACGCTCGAGGGGACGCCGGTCGCGGAGGGCGCGGCCCGGCTGCGGGCGGCGCTGCGCGGCGACTGCCACGTGCACTCCGACTGGAGCGACGGCGGCTCGCCGATCCGCGAGATGGCCGAGACAGCGCGCGCCCTCGGCCACGAGTACGTCGTGCTCACCGACCACTCGCCCCGGCTGACGGTCGCCCGCGGGCTGTCGCCGGAGCGGCTGCGTCAGCAGCTCGACGTCGTCGCGGCGCTCAACGACGAGCTGGCCGCGGAGGCGGAGGCGGGGACCGCGCCGCCCTTCCGGGTGCTCACCGGCATCGAGTGCGACATCCTCGAGGACGGGTCGCTGGACCAGGAGCCGGCGCTCCTCGCCCGGCTCGACGTCGTGGTCGCGAGCGTCCACAGCAAGCTGCGGATGCCGCGCGACGAGATGACCGCGCGCATGGTCGCGGCGGTGAGCAACCCGCACACCGACGTGCTCGGCCACTGCACCGGGCGCAACGTGAGCAACCAGGGACGCGGTGGCAGGACGCGGCCGGAGTCGGAGTTCGACGCCGAGGTGGTGTTCGCGGCCTGCGCGCAGTTCGGGGTCGCGGTCGAGGTCAACAGCCGTCCCGAGCGCCTCGACCCGCCGAAGCGCCTGCTCCGGCTCGCGGTCGACTCCGGGTGCTCGGTGGCGATCGACACCGACGCCCACGCGCCGGGCCAGCTCGACTGGCAGTCCCTCGGCTGCGAGCGGGCGTACCTGTGCGGCATCGGCCCGGACCTCGTCGTCAACGCCCGCAGCGCCGACGACCTCCTGGCCTGGGCGGGCCGGTCCCGCTAGAAGCGCAGGTCCGGACGGCGCTGCGGCGGCACGAGCGTGCTGACCGGCGCGACGAGCACCTCGGTGGTGGTGTCGGGCAGGGCGTCGGCGACGAGCAGCGCGCACGCCGCGTCCAGGCAGACGCCGAGCACCCGCTCGGTCTCGCGGTCGACGTCCGGCAGCCGGCGGGCCGTCCGGCAGGTCCGGCACGTCCGGCCGAGCCCCTCGGCGCCGCTGCGGCGCACGAGCGCCCACACCCGCCGCCGGCCGGTGAGGACCGCGGCGGAGAAGGCTGACGCGCGGGCGTCGGCGCGCTCGCTCTCGGCCACGTACGACCGGTCGACCAGGCCGTTCCACAGCGCCCGGCCCTCGGCGTCGTGGCACCGCTCGGACAGCCGGGAGAGCTCGGCGAGCAGCGCGCGGACGTCCGCCGCCTGCGGACCGAGGTCCGGCGCGCACGCGCGGCCGGTCGGGTACACCGACCGCCACGGCCGCAGCAGCGCGGCGTGCTCGCTGCGGGAGAGCACGGGCCGGGCGTACGCCCCGGCGATCGCGTCCCGCACCGCCTTGAGCGCGGTCACCGACGTGGCGGGGTCCACGACGACGTACGGCTGCTCGCCCCGGACGTCGTCGGCGAACAGCGCCGACACCGCCT
>JALYNK010000401.1 GCA_030773235.1 Actinomycetota bacterium
GGCCGCGCACGTGCCGCTCAGCCTACTGCTGGACCTGGCCCAGCCGGGCGGCCCGCGCTCCGCGGAGCTGCTCACCGGCGAGCCGGGCGACACCGCCTGGCTGCGCTGACCAGCCCCGGACGAGTCAGCTCACCGGCCCGGTCAGGTCAGTGTGCGGACGCCGGGCACGACGACGCCGGCGCTCGCGGTGATCTGCTCGGCGGCCACCGCGCCGGGGTCGGGGGGCGTGGGGGCGAGCACGAGCGCGCTGCC
The DNA here is from genome assembly GCA_030773235.1 of Actinomycetota bacterium. Taxonomy (GTDB): domain Bacteria; phylum Actinomycetota; class Actinomycetes; order Mycobacteriales; family SCTD01; genus JALYNK01. The sequence goes on from JALYNK010000401.1 coordinate 253, forward strand.
GTGCGCCAGCGCGCCGAGCAGGACGGCGAGGCCGTCGGCCGTGCTCGGCGGCAGCGCGGTGAGCACCCGGTCCGCCGGCCCGATGCCGAGGTCGGGCGCCGTCTCGTACGCGGCGCCGGCGAGCTCCACCCGCCATGACCGGGGAGCGGCGGTCAGCAGCGCGTCGCCCTGCACGGGCAGCTCGACGCCGGCGTCCAGCACGAGGGGGGGCAGGTCGCGCAGGCGGCCGCCGAGCGGTGCGGGCGAGACGGCGTAGACGTCGCCGGAGCAGGCGTCGAGCGCCTCCTGCGCGGCGTCGGCCGCCGCGAACGCCACGTCGCAGTCGGCCAGGTCGTCCGGGCTGCGGGCAACGACGGCGGTGGCGCCGGCGGCCAGCGTCCCGAGCAGCAGGGTGACGGCCTGCCAGTGCAGGGGCAGCAGGAGCCCGACCCGGTCGGCGGTGGACGTGGTCCGCAGCAGGTTCGCGGTCTTCGCGGCCCAGTTCGTGGTCGTGGCCCCGGACAGCTCGACGCGCGCCGGTCCGTCGAGGAGCGTGAGCAGCGGCTGGGCCGGGTCCCGCGGCCCGAGCAGCGGCAGTGCCGAGCGGGTCCGCGCAGCAGGACGGTCAGTAGACACAGTCGTCGTCCTCGGCGGTGCGGGTGGAGGGGGCGGCGGAGGAGCCCGAGCCCGACGGTGCCGCGGAGGGGGAGCGGCTGGGCGTGGCGAGCGCCCGCGCCGGAGCGGTCCCGCTGTACGCCGAGCCCACCCGCAGCTCCAGCACGGGGCCGGCCGCGGGATCGGGCGTGAGCGTCGCGCCCGGCACGGCGGCGGCGAGGGTGCGGGCGGCGTCGAGCCGTGCGGGGGCGTAGCGGATGACCGTCCCGGTCTCGCCCCTGCCGCTGTTGCCGGGCGCGCCGACGACGACGAAGCCCGCGGTGCGCAGGTCGGCCGCGGCGCGCCGTCCGAGACCGGGGAGCCCGGCGGCGTTGAGGACCCGTACCTGCACCGAGCTCGGCGGGACGACCACGGCCGGCGAGGGCGGTGCGGGCGAGGCGCTGCGCGCGGAGCGCCCGGGCTTGACGTCGCGCCGCAGCGTCTCGAACAGCGTCTCCGCCTTGGGCTCGTCGAGCAGCACGAGGTAGCGCAGCCGCCCCCGGGTGCCGTTGGTGTCGGCCACCGGCACCGAGGTGAACCGCACGCCGCCGCTGCGGAAGCTGCGCAGCCGCAGCGCCAGCTTGGTGAGCTCGGCGCCGGTCAGCCGGTCGTCGGTCTCCACCGCCTTGGTGGCGGCGCTGAGGAACCCGTCCAGCTTGCCCGGATTCAGCAGGGTGTCGGAGCTCAGCACTTTCCGCGCGACCGACCCCAGGAAGGCCTGCTGGCGCTTGATCCGGTCGAGGTCGCCGTTGCGCAGGCCGTACCGCTGGCGGACGAACGCGAGCGCCTGCTCGCCGTCGACCGTCTGCCGCCCGGCCGGCAGGTCGATCTTCGAGCGGCGTTCCTTCGCGGGGGCGAGCAGGCACACCTCCACGCCGCCGAGCTCGTCGACCATGCTCTGGAACCCGGCGAAGTCGATCTGCACGTAGTTGTCGACCCGGATGCGGGTGAGCTGCTCGATCGTCGCGATGAGCAGCGCCGGCCCCCCGGTCTGCATCGCGGAGTTGATCCGGTCCGAGCGGGCCGGGTGCTGCACGCCGGTCTGCGGGTCCGTGTAGGCCGGGATCGGGACGTACGTGTCGCGCGGGATGCTCACCAGCGTCGCGTCGTCGCTGCCGCCGTACAGGTGGGCGAGCATGATCACGTCGGCCCGCTGGCCGGTGTCGTTCCCGAACGAGCGGCCCACGTTCGCTCTGCTGTCCGAGCCGACCATCAGCACGTTGCGGGCGTCCCTCGGGGCCGCGGGCGGCCGGGCGACGCCGGGCAGCGCGCGGGACAGGCCGGGGATGCGGTCGATCTGGCCGTCGTAGCGGCGGTAGAGCACGTACCCGAGCGCCGCGGTGCCGAGCAGGACGACAGCGAGCACGCCGGCGACGACCTTGAGCACGCGCCGCAGCCGGGGGTGCTTCGGGCCCGGCGGGACGTCGGGGGCCGGCGGTGCGGCCGGTGGCGGTGCGGCCGGTGGCGGTGCGGCCGGTGGCGG
>JALYNK010000402.1 GCA_030773235.1 Actinomycetota bacterium
ACGGGACCGTCGACCGGGACGCGAGCGGCCGTGGTGCCCTGTCCCGCGAGACGCCCGACCGCACCACGCCGGGCGGGCTGGCCTAGCTGGTCGCGGCGTCCAGCCAGAAGTCCGCGGCGCTGCCCAGCAGCCCGGGGGTCACGACGTGGCCCCCGTCGAACTCCTCGTACACCACCTCGTAGCCGGCACCACGCAGCGTCCGGACGACCCGCCGACCGCACGGGTCGACCGGCAGGACCTCGTCCCGTACGCCGTGGGACACCCAGACGCGCGGCTGCCCCACCTGGTCGGGCGGTGCGGCGAAGCCCGGCGAGAACGCGAGCACGGTGTCGGCCAGGTCGCCGTTCGCGAGCCCGAGCGACAGCGCGTACGAGGCGCCGTCGCTGAACCCGCCGAACGCCACCCGGTCCACCGGCGACTGCCCGAACACCTCGATGAGGGCGCGGTCGAGCGCCGTGACGTCCGGCCCGAGCCGGCGGGTGAGCAGGTCCCACGTCGCCGCCCGCGAGCTGGGCAGCAGGAGGAGCGCCCCGCGCTCGGCCCCGAGGGACGAGACGAGCCGCAGCGAGTCGTCCGCCGAGCCGCCGGCGCCGTGGAAGAACACGAGCAGCGGCGCGGGCCCGGTCAGCGCGGGCGGGACGACCAGCAGCGCGCCGGCGTCCAGGCGGTGCACGCCCGCCGGAGCGCTCGGACCCGTGGCGTCCGGGCCGGGGGCGCCCGGGCTCGCGGCGTCCGGGCCGGGGGAGGAGGGGCGGGCGGTCAGGCGGCCGGGCTGCGTCACGCCGGGCGGGCTACCCCGCCTGCCGCAGGCGACGACTCGTCCACAGCCCGGTGCTCCGTCCCCAGCCGCTGTGGTGTCCGCCCTGCTCGCGGTTCGCCGCGCTGAGGGTGGCGGTCATCCGTCGGGGAGGTGGGCCGTGACGAGCGAGCGGGCGGCGCTGGGCAGGTACGGCGAGGACCTTGCGGAGGAGCGCTACCGAGCGGCCGGCGGGCAGGTGCTCGACCGCAACTGGCGGTGCCGGGAGGGCGAGCTCGACCTCGTCGTGCTCGAGCCGGACGGCACGCTGGTCTTCTGCGAGGTGAAGACGCGCAGCGGCCGGGGGTTCGGCGAGCCGGCCGAGGCGGTCGGCGCGGTCAAGGCCCGCCGGCTGCGCACCGTCGCCCGCCGCTGGCTGCAGGACCACCCGGTGGCCGGGCGCCGGGAGCTGCGCTTCGACGTCGTCGCGGTGCACCGGCGGCGCGGCTGGGCCGCCGAGCTCACGCACCTGCGCGGGGTGTTCTGACCGCCGGGCCGCTGCCGGAGCTCGCGGTCGGCCCGGTCCTGCGAGCCCGGCCGGTTCAGTAGCCCGCCGCGACGTCCACGGTGCCGATCAGGGGCTCGCCGCGGCCGAGCCGCGCCACGTTGTCGGCGATGCGCCGGGCCAGCCGCGGCTGGGCCGTCCGCCACGGGTTCGCCGTGTGCGGCGTGACGAGGCAGTTCGGCAGGTCCCAGAGCGGGTGGCCGTCGGGCAGCGGCTCGGGGTCCGTGACGTCCAGCGCCGCTCCGCCGATGCGCTCGGCGCGCAACGCCTCGACGAGCGCGTCGGTGTCGACGTGGGCGCCGCGCGCGACGTTCACGAGCCAGGCGTCGGGGTCCATGCGGGCCAGCTGGTCCGCGCCGAGCACGCCGCGGGTCTCGTCCGTGAGTGCCAGTGCCAGGAAGACCACGAGTGCGCCCGGGAGGACCTGGTCCAGCGCGGACAGCGGCGCGGTGCGCTGCGCCCCGGGCACGGCGCGGTCCGCGTCGCGGCGGACGACCGTGACGTCGACCCGGAACGGCTGCAGCAGTGCGAGCAGCGTCTCGGTGATCCCGCCCCCGCCGAGCACGACGACCCGCTCGTCGTAGAGCGACCGGGCGGCCTGCCGCCCCCAGGTGCGCGAGCGCGCGTGCCGCGGGAGCGACCGCAGGCCGGCCAGCGCCAGCGCCAGCGCGTGCTCGGCGACCGGCTCGCTGTACACCCCCTTCGCGCACGTCCACGTCCGCTCGCCGGTGAGCACCCCGGTCTCGGACACGCCCTCGACGCCCGCGAAGGGCAGCTGCACCCAGCGCACCCCGGGCGCGCGCGCGAGCACCGGCCCGATCCCCGACCAGTCGCCCGGCGCTGTCCAGACGAGCGCGTCGGGCCGGTCCTCGAGCGCCACGACGACGCCGCCGCCCTCCTCCACGGCGCGGGCGGCGTACTCAGCGGGCTCGGGCTCCAGGGCGACGCGGACGGCAGGCATGCCGCGATCCTCCCGCCCGTTCCGCCGCCCGCCGCTCCGAGGTCCGGCGCAGGCCCGCATGCGCGGCCTCCGGCGGCGTCCACACCCCACCGCCCGGTCCACAGC
>JALYNK010000403.1 GCA_030773235.1 Actinomycetota bacterium
CTCGTGCCGGCGCGGTCGTGCTGCTGGCCGGTGAACCGGGGGTCGGCAAGAGCACGCTGCTGCTCGAGGTCGCCGCCCGCGCGGCCCGCGAGGGCGCCCCGACGCTGTACGTCACCGGCGAGGAGTCTGCGGCGCAGGTCCGGCTGCGTGCCGGCCGCACCGGCGCACTGGCGCCGGCGCTGTGGCTCGCCGCGGAGACCGATCTCGGCGCGGCGCTGGCCCAGGTCGACGCCGTGGCGCCCGCGCTGCTCGTGGTCGACAGCGTCCAGACGCTGGCGAGCGGCGAGGCCGACGGCAGCGCCGGCGGGGTGACGCAGGTCCGGGCCGTCACGGCGGCCCTCATCGCCGTCGCCAAGGAGCGCGGCATCGCGACGGTCCTCGTCGGCCACGTCACCAAGGACGGCTCGATCGCCGGGCCGCGGCTCCTCGAGCACCTCGTCGACGTCGTGCTGCACTTCGAGGGCGACCGGCACTCCGCCCTGCGGCTGGTCCGCGCCGTGAAGAACCGGTTCGGCCCCTCCGACGAGGTCGGCTGCTTCGCGCTGGGCGACGACGGCATCCGAGGGCTGCCCGATCCGTCCGGCCTCTTCCTCACCCGGCGCGCCGACCCGGTGCCCGGGACGTGCGTCACGGTCGCCGTGGAGGGCCGCCGTCCGGTGCCCGCGGAGGTGCAGGCCCTGGTCGACAAGAGCCAGCTCGGGTCACCGCGGCGGGCGGTGTCCGGCCTGGACAGCAGCCGCGTCGCGATGTTGCTCGCCGTGCTGTCGCGCCACGGCGGGCTGGCGCTCGGCGACCAGGACGTCTACACCGCCACCGTCGGAGGCGTGCGGCTCACCGAGCCCGCGGCCGACCTCGCCGTGGCCCTGGCCGTGGCCAGTGCCGTGGCCGGCGCCCCGCTGCCCACGGGACTGGTCGCCGTCGGCGAGCTCGCCCTGTCCGGCGACGTGCGGCCGGTCACTGGAGTAGCCCGCCGACTCGCCGAGGCCGCCCGCCTGGGCTTCTCCGTCGCGCTCGTCCCGAGCGGGGCCGAGGCCGGGCCGCCGCCGCCGGGGCTGCGGGTCTTCGAGGTCGGGGACCTGAGCGACGCCCTGCTCGCTCTCGAGGCCGTGCTCAGCGTGCCGCCTGACGTGCGCGTGGCCTGACCGGCCGACGGGTCCCCACGCGGTGCGACCCGTTCGTCCGGCACGCACCGCCGTCCGGCCCCTGCGGCAGCCGCTCCTGCGCCGCAGTCGCGGCCCTGTGCGCACGGTGGCGCGGCTCTGTGCGCACGGTGGCGCTGGGATCGCTCACCGCCCGCACTGCTGCAGCCGATCCTCTCTACACTGCCCCGGACATCTGGAGGAGACGTGCCGACGAGCGACGAGCAGCTGCGCAACGTCCTCGTCTCGGTCGCGCCCGGTACCCCGCTTCGCGACGGCCTCGAGCGCATCCTCCGCGGCAACACCGGGGCGCTCATCGTCCTGGGCCTCGACCGCACGGTCGAGTCGCTGTGCACCGGTGGCTTCACCCTCGACGTCGAGTTCTCGGCCACCCGCGTCCGCGAGCTCTGCAAGATGGACGGCGGCGTGGTGATCACCACTGACCTCGAGCGCATCGTGCGCGCGGGCGTGCAGTTCGTGCCCGACCCCGGCATCGAGACGAACGAGACGGGCACCCGGCACCGCACGGCAGAGCGGGTGGCCAAGCAGACCGGGCACCCGGTCATCAGCGTCAGCCACTCGATGCGGATCATCGCGCTCTACGTCGGCGCACGGCGGCACGTCCTCGACGACAGCGCCGCGATCCTGTCCCGCGCCAACCAGGCGCTGGCCACGCTGGAGCGCTACAAGGCGCGCCTGGACGAGGTCGCCGGCACGCTCTCCGCGCTTGAGATCGAGGACCTCGTCACCGTGCGCGACGCGATCACGGTCAGCCAGCGGCTCGAACGGGTGCGGCGGCTGGCCAGCGAGATCGCCGGCTACGTCGTCGAGCTCGGTACCGACGGCCGCCTGCTCCGGCTGCAGCTGGAGGAGCTGATGGCGGGCGTCGAGGGCGAGCGGGAGCTCGTCGTGCGCGACTACCTGGCCAGCGGGACGAAGAAGCAGCGGTCCCCCGAGGACGTGCTCGCCGAGCTCGACGCGCTGTCGGACGAGGACCTGCTCGACCTCTCGACGGTCGCCAAGGCGTTCGGCCACCCGAGCAGTGCCGACGCGCTCGACCTGCCGATCAGCCCGCGCGGCTACCGGCTGCTGGCCAAGGTGCCGCGGCTCCCGACGCTCGTCGTGGACCGCCTGGTCGAGCACTTCGGCAGCCTGCAGAAGCTGCTCGCTGCCGGGATCGACGACCTGCAGGTGGTCGACGGGGTCGGCGAGACGCGCGCCCGCAG
>JALYNK010000404.1 GCA_030773235.1 Actinomycetota bacterium
GGCGGAGGTCGACAAGAGCGAGAAGATCACCATCAACCTGGGCCTCGTCGATCTCGGACAGATCGACCTGCTGGTCGACGAGGGGTTCTACGCGAACCGCACCGACTTCATCCGCACGGCCATCCGTCGGCAGCTGGAGCTGCGGACGGCTGCCGTGAACGAGAGCGTCGCCCGGCGCACGCTCGTGCTCGGCGTGCAGCACCTGACCAGGTCCGACCTGGAGGAGCTGCGCGCGGCCGGTCGCACCGTCGACCTGCGGGTGCTGGGGCTCGCCACGATCGCCGACGACGTTCCGCCGGAGCTCGCGCTCGCCACCATCCGCTCGGTCGAGGTCCTGGGCGCCTTCCGGGCCCCGAGAGCGGTCAAGGCCGCGCTGGCACCGAGAACGGCCTGAGCGACCGGACGGGCAGCAGGCACAGCACGACGACGCACCTCGGCTCGGGCCGGGCGCGTCCGCTTCGGCGCGGGTCCCCGCGGCCGGACATCCGCCGCACGCCCGCCCGGGCTGCGCGGCAACAGCACGAGGAGGACGGCATGTCCGACCACATGACCACGATGACGGAAGCGCTGCGACTGACCCGCGAGGGGCGGCTCGCCGAGGCGACGGCGCTGCTGAACGGGACCGCCAGCGCTCCGGCCCCGCTCACGACGCCACCCGCCCGCGGGGCGGGAGCAGCGGGGCGGGCCGCGCTGCCCGCGGGCACCGCGCCCTCGACCGCGCCTCCGACCGCGCCCTCGTCCCCCCGCGTGGCCGGCCTGCCCCAGTTCGGGGGCCTGCTCGCTCGGCTGCAGTCCTCGGCCGGACCGGCGTTCGGTGCGGCGCGCGCTGCCGGTGCCCGCCGGGTCCCGGACGCCGCCGCACCCGGTCGGGTGGACCGCCGCCGGCACACGTCGGCCGCCGGGTCGCGCGACTACGACCTGTACGTGCCGACCGGCTACGACGGCACGCCCGTGCCGCTCGTCGTCATGCTGCACGGAGGTACGCAGGATGCCGCCGATTTCGCGGCCGGTACGCGGATGAACGCCGAGGCCGAGCGGCACACGTTCCTGGTCGCGTACCCCGAGCAGCCCCGGAGCGCCAACTCCGGCGGCTACTGGAACTGGTTCCGCCGCGGTGACCAGCAGGCCGGCGCGGGTGAGCCGGCTCTGCTCGCCGGCATCACGCGCGAGGTCATGAGCGAGCACGCCGTCGACCCGGACCGCGTGTTCGTCGCCGGCCTGTCGGCCGGCGGTGCCATGGCCGCGGTCCTGGGAGCGACCTGTCCGGAGCTGTACGCCGGGATCGGCGTGCAGAGCGGTCTGGCGTACCAGGCCGCGCACGACGTCCCGTCCGCCTTCGCCGCGATGCGCACCGGCGGCCCGCCCGGCCCGCCCATCCACACGCGCCTGATCGTCTTCCACGGCGACCGCGACGCCACGGTCGCACCGGTGAACGCCGACCGGCTGGTGGCGTCGCGGGTGGCCGCCGGCGGGGTGCACGGCCCGACCAGGACCTCCGGCGGCGGGGGCGGCGGCCACAGCTACACGCGCGAGCAGTACAGAGACGGCGACGGGCAGGTCGTGGCCGAGCGGTGGACGGTCCACGGTGCGGGGCACGCGTGGTCCGGTGGCAGCGCCGCCGGGTCGTACACGGATCCGCAGGGCCCCGACGCCTCGGCGGAGATGGTGCGCTTCTTCCTGCAGGAGGACTGACCCGTCCCACGCGGCGGTGGGCTCCGGCCGCGCGTCTCTCGTGCCCTGCGGGAGACAGCGCGCGGCACCGGGGGGGCTCCGGCTGCAAGGACCACCGACCCCGGGAGCGCCATGACCCGCACCACCCGGACGTCGTCCTGACCGCTGGGCCGGGACGTCCGGTCAGGCCCGCGGCGCGGTCTGGGCGATGAAGTCGCGGATCGCGGGCAGCAGTGCGGGGTCGAGCACGTGGCCGCCGTCGTGGGCGATCTCGCTGACCTGCGCGCCGGCGGCGCGCAGCTGCGCCACCAGGCTCCGGGTCTGCTGCGGGGTGGCCATCGGATCGCGCCGGCCGTTGACCACCGCGATCCGCTTGCCGGTCAGGTCGACGTCGGTAGGGGCGTGCTGGAACGGCACCATCGCGGCGATGAGGACGGCGCCGGCGAGCACCTCCGGGCGGCGCAGCAGCAGCGCGGAGGCGATGTTGGCGCCGTTGGAGAACCCGACGGCCGTCCAGAAACCGGCGGGCACGGCGTACTCGCTCTGCGCGGCCAGGACGAGATCGGCCAGGTCGTCGGTCCGGGCGCGCAGGTCGTCCTCGTCGAAGACGCCCTCGCGCAGCCGCCGGAAGAACCGGGGCATCCCGTTCTCCAGCACCGTGCCGCGCGGTGACAGCACCGCTGCGCCGGGCG
>JALYNK010000405.1 GCA_030773235.1 Actinomycetota bacterium
GCCGCCGGCAGCGCGTACCCGCGCGGCGCGGACAGCGCGCCGGTGGCCAGCACGACGGGCAGCAGCCCTCCCGCCGCGGCGAGCTGCGACAGCGCGACCACGCGGACGACGGGCAGGCTTCGGCTCACCGTGCCGCCGAGGAAGTCGGCCACGCCCCACAGCAGGCTGGCGAGCAGGGCGAGCAGGGCCGACACGCGGAGAGCCTAGGTACGCGGGACGAGGCGCCCCTCGCCCCTAACCTCCGCGCGTGATCCTGCCCCTCGCGCAGCCGGCCCCCGCGGGGCTGTCCGCGGCCCTGGCCGGGCTGAGCGAGGTGCTCGAGCACCCCGAGCGGTCGTCCGTCCGCGACCACGTCGTCCTGCGACCCGTGCCTCCGCCCCGTTCGCTCGCTCCCTGGTCGTACGCGGTGGCCGCGGACGTGGACCGGGGCGAGGAGTGCCTGGCGAGCGGTCGGTTCGTCGTGCTGCACGACCCCGCCGGGCAGCCGGGGTGGGACGGCGACACGCGGGTGGTGACGTTCGTCGAGGCCGACGTCGACGCCGAGATGGCCGCGGACGAGGCGCTCGCGGAGGTGGCCTGGTCCTGGCTGCTGGAGGCGCTCGAACAGCGCGGCGCTGCGTACGCGGCCGCCGGGGGGACGGTGACCCGCACGGTCTCGGCGCGGTTCGGCGAGCTGGCCGAGACCGCGGATGCGAGCTCCGTCGAGGTGCGGGCGTCATGGACGGCCCGACCCGCGCCCGACGGCCTGCGGCTCGCGCCGCACCTGCTGGCCTGGTGCGACCTGCTGGCGTCCACCGCCGGCCTGCCGCCTCCGGGCGTCGCCGCGCTCCAGCCCCGCTGAGCACGGATCAGGCGGCGGCGCCGCTCCGCGTCTGGGCGCCAGCGCTGGCGGGTGCCGTCGTCCCGGCGCCCGCCTGACGCTCGGTACGGACAGGCCGGCCCGGCGCGCGCGGCAGCCGCAGGGTGAGCACGACGCCGCCCTCGGGTCCGGTCTCGACCGTGAGCCCGCCGCCGCACAGCCGGGCGCGCTCGCGCAGCAGGCCCAGGCCGACATGGCGACCTCGGGACGGCCGTACGGCGTCGGGGTCGAAGCCCGGTCCCTGGTCGAGAACGCGTGCGAGCACGAGGTCGTCCTCGACGACCAGCTCGAGTTGCGCCTGGTCGACGTCGGCGTGCTTGACGACGTTGAGCAGCCCCTCCTGGAAGAACCGGTAGACCGTGATGGCGCTCGCCAGCGGCAGCGGGTGCGGCCGCTGCGGCCAGTGCACCGTCACGTCCAGCGCGTAGCGGGCGTACAGGTCGGCCCGCAGCAGCCGGACCGCTTCGCCGAGGTCCCCCTCGCGCAGCGCGGGCGGGCGGGTGCGCGCCATGACCCCGCGCAGCTGCTCCTCGGCGTCCTGCACGTGGTCCGCGACCCGCAGCAGATCAGCCGGGCCGGTGAGCGGCTGCGCGAGCAGCGCCCGCGCGACGACGAGCGACTGCGCGACCGTGTCGTGCAGCTCGGCGGCCAGCTGCCCGCGCGCCCCCTCCTCCGCCGCGACGAGGCCGGACAGCAGCTCGAACACGCCGGCGGCAGCGTGCTCGGCCTCGCGGCGGTGCCGCTCGCCCACCTGGTCGCCGAGGCGCACGCGCAGGTGCAGCGCGTCGAGCACGGCACCGAGCTCCGCCAGCTCCAGGCTGGAGCCGTACGGCGCGCGACCGCTGCGGCGCTCGGGCGCCAGCGGCGACTCCCCCGGCGCGACGGCGGCCGGCTCCTGCAACCGCGAGACCGCGTCGGCGCGCAGCGCCCGCAGCGCGGACGCGTGCCGGTGCGCCGCGAGCACGATCAACCCGCCGGCCAGCAGTCCAGCGACGGTGCCGAGGGCGACGGCTTCGAGCGCGACGAGGTCGGTACGTCCGGCGGCGACGAGGACGGCGGCGGTCGCGCCGGTGGCGAGCAGCACTGCTCCGGTGGTCAGCAGCCCGGCCCAGGCGGTCAGGGACAGGCGGGGCTCCCTCACGGCGACGCCCCCGTGGTGGTCCAGTCGTCGGCGGTGCGCGGCGCGGGCACCAGGCCGGCAGCCGTGGTCGGCGGTGCCCCGGCACTCAGCGACACCGCGCCCAGCAGCGCGGCGACGGCGCGCTCGACGATCTGCAGCTCCTCGACAATGTCCTCGAGACCGGCGTCGGCGTCGGCGTCGGCCAGGCGGCTCAGCCGAGCGCTGCTCTCGCGCAGGACCGTGAGCGCCGGCGCCGCCGGGTCGTCGGCCGTCGCGGGAACCGGGCTGTCGGGACGGGTGGTGCGCGAGCGGCAGCCCGCGGCGCTGGACGAGGAGAGCCAGGACTCAGC
>JALYNK010000406.1 GCA_030773235.1 Actinomycetota bacterium
CGCCCCGGGGGGGCGACGGCCGCAGGACGAGCCGGGGACGTCAGGCGACGAACTCGCGCAGCGCCTCCGCGCGCCCGCCGGCGCGCAGCTCGGCGAGCGTGTCGCGCTCGATCTGGCGGATGCGCTCGCGGGTGAGACCGAGCGAGCGCCCGACCTCGTCCAGCGTGCGGGCGCGGCCGTCGTCGAGGCCGAACCGCATGCGCACCACCGCGGCCGAGCGGGGCGGCAGGCTGGCGAGCACGGCGCCGAGCTGACCCTGCAGCATCTGCATCTCGACAGCGGCCACCGGATCGGGGCTGTCGGTGTCGGTGATGAAGTCGCCGAGCACGGCCTCGTCGTCGCCGACCGGGCTCTCCAGCGACAGCGTGTCGCGGCCGTAGCCGAGGATCTCCTCGACCTTCTCGGCCGTCATCTCCAGCGGAGCGCCGATCTCCTCGGGCAGCGGGTCGCGGCCCAGCGACTGCGTCAGCTCACGCCGGACGCGGGTCACCTTGGTGATCAGCTCGGCCATGTGGACCGGCACGCGGATGGTGCGGCCCTGGTCGGCCAGCGCCCGCTGCAGGGCCTGGCGGATCCACCACGTGGCGTACGTGGAGAACTTGTAGCCCTTGGCGTAGTCGAACTTCTCGACCGCCCGCACCAGGCCGAGGTTGCCCTCCTGCACGAGGTCGAGCAGGTCGAGGCCGCGGCCCTGGTAGCGCTTGGCGAGGCTGACGACCAGGCGCAGGTTGGCCTCGAGCAGGTGGCGCTTGGCGCGCTCGCCGTCGCGCTCAATCTCCGCGAGGTCGCGCCGCAGCGCGGCCGGGATCTTGACCTCGCCCGCCGCGTGCTGGCGGAGCTTCTCCCCGGCGAACAGGCCGGCCTCGATGCGCTTGCTGAGCTCGACCTCCTCGACGGCAGTGAGCAGCGCGACCTTGCCGATCTCGCGCAGGTACGCCTTGACGAGGTCGATGCCGGGCGGCGGCTCGTCCAGCGCGAGCGGCGCCTCCTCGGCCGCGGGCGCCGCGGCCTCCTCCTCGGCCGGGGCAGCGGGGGCGGCCGGTGCAGCGGTCGCCGCGGCGCGCTGCCGCTCGAGCGCGACGAGGTCGATCGTGGCGGGAGTCGCGCTCGTCGTGCTGCCGGCGGTGCCGGTTCCGGTCGGCCGACTCGCACCGACCTGCGCGGGGTCGGTGAGCACGACCTCGGTCACGACGGTCTCGGTCACGACGGTCTCGGCCGGGACCGGGGTCTTGCCGGCCTGCGCGGGCACGGGTGCGTCCGCGGGCACGGGTGCGTCCGCGGCGGCGACCGGCGCCTCGACCGGAGCGTCGGGCGTCGTCACGGTGGTCTCGACGGTGCGTCCCGCGGGGCGGGTGGAGCGGGGGGAGCGGGCCGCGGGGCGAGCGGGCGCGCTGCGGCGCGGCCGGCCCTCCTCGTTGCCGAGCACGGCGCCTGCCGCCGTCAGGCGGCGCAGCACGACGGCCGCCTCGGCGGGGCCGATGCCCGCGGTCTCGAACGTGGCGCGCAGCTGCTCGAGGGTGAGCGCACCCTCGGTCTGCGCACGCTCGACGAGCGCCTCGACGATGTCGACGGGGCGTGCGGGGGTGGACACGGGTATCTCCTGGCGGGTCTGGCGGGAGTCGAGGGCTGGGACGGGTCCCAGTGCGGCCTGAGCAGGGGCCGCCACCCTCCCGGGCGGCACGACGTAGTCCTTCTGGTCGATGAACGTCTCACCCGGAGAGGCTGTTCCACGAGCATCGCACAGGTGAAGTTGCTCACAGCAGGGGGGTCGTCACACGGAGCGACGATCTGGGCACGTCCCCGCTCGCCTGCCCGGCTCCGGACCAGCCAAGCATCGGCGGCATCGGCGTTCCGCCCCGCCCGAGAGCGTGGTGGCCCTGGTCCGACGAGCACACGTCCGGCGGCGACGACCGGCGAGCGTGCGGCTACGCCCAGCCGAGCTCGTGCAGGCGGTCGTCGTCGATGCCGACGTGGTGGGCGAACTCGTGGACCACCGTCACCTGCACCTCCTCGACGAGGTCGTCGAGGTCCTCGGCCAGCAAGCACAGCGGGATGCGGTACAGCGTGATCCGGTCCGGCAGCGCTCCGGAGTACACGTCCCGCTCGGTGAGCGGGACCCCCTCGTAGAGACCCAGCAGGTCGGGGTCGTCGGGGTGCTCGTGCTCGAGCTGGACCAGCACGTTGCGGAAGTGCCGGGTCAGCTGCGCCGGGAGGGTGTCGAGCGCGTCCGCGACGAGGTCGGCGAACTCCTCCGGGGTGACGGGCTGCACTGACTCGCCCCGGGGGCAGGCGCCCTCAGTCCAGGTAGTCGCGCA
>JALYNK010000407.1 GCA_030773235.1 Actinomycetota bacterium
TCCGGGTACCCCTCGGCCGTGAGCGCGCGACCCCCGGCCGAGGGGTCCCGGCGCCGTCCGGCCGCACGCCTACTCGGCGGCGCGCGAGGTGCTGGTGTCCTGGGGGCCCTCGCCGATCCACACCGTCTTGATGTTGCAGAACTCGCGCATGCCGTGGGCGGCCAGCTCGCGGCCGTGCCCGGAGGCCTTCACCCCGCCGAAGGGCAGCGGCGGGTAGGAGGTCGTCATCCCGTTGATGTAGGTCTGCCCGGCCGCGAGGTCGCGGATGAAGCGCTCCTGCTCCTCCGGGTCGTTGGTCCACGCGTTGGACCCGAGGCCGAACTTGCTGTCGTTGGCGAGCGCGATCGCCTCGTCGAGGTCGGCCACGCGGTGCACCTGCGCGACGGGGCCGAACACCTCCTCCTGGTGCATCCGCATGTCGCGCGTGACGTCGGCGAGCAGGGTCGGCGGGTACCACCAGCCCGGCCGCTCGGGCCGCTCGCCGCCGACCACCACGCGGGCGCCCTTGTCGACGGCGTCCTGCACGAGCTCCTCCACGTCGGCCCGCCCCTGCTCGGTGGCGAGGGGGCCGACGTCGATGCCGTCCTCCATCGGGTCGCCGACCACCAGGCCCGCGATCTCCTTGGCGAACAGCTGCTCGAACTCGTCGTAGACGTCGGTGTGGACGATGAACCGCTTCGCGGCGATGCAGCTCTGCCCGTTGTTCTGGCAGCGCGAGACGGCGGCGACGCGGGCCGCCTTCTCGAGGTCGGCGCTCGGCATGACGACGAACGGGTCGCTGCCGCCGAGCTCCAGGACGACCTTCTTCAGCGCCTCGCCGGCGGTGCGGCCGACGGAGATCCCCGCGCCCTCACTGCCGGTCAGGGTCGCGGCGGCGACCCGGTCGTCCTTGATGATCCCCGCCACCGGGCCGCTGCCGATGAGCAGCGTCTGGAAGACGTCGTCGGGGAAGCCCGCCTCGCGGAACAGCTCCTCCATGAACAGCGCCGTCTGCGGCACGTTGCTCGCGTGCTTGAGCAGGCCGACGTTGCCGGCCATCAGCGCCGGTGCGGCGAACCGCATCGCCTGCCACAGCGGGAAGTTCCACGGCATGATCGCGAGCACGACCCCGAGCGGCTGGTAGCGGGCGTAGGCCTGCACCGCCCCGACCGTCGCCGGGTCGATGGGCTCGTCGGCGAGGAACTGCTCGCCGTTGTCGGCGTAGAAGCGCAGTCCCGACGCGCACTTGGCCATCTCGGTCTTGGACGCCTTCTTCGTCTTGCCCATCTCGAGCGTCATGAGCTCGGCGATCTCGTCCTGGCGCCGGTCGCAGATGTCGGCCGCCGCCCGCAGCCAGCCGGCGCGCTGCTCGAAGGTCGTCAGCCGGTACGTCTGCGCCGCCGCGTGCGCCCGCGCGAGGCGGTCCTCGATCTCCGCGTCGCTCAACGCGTCGAACGTCCTGACCACCTCGCCCGTGCGCGGGTCCGTCGTCGCGATCGCCATGTCGCTCCCTCCGCTCGCGCCCGCCCGGGCGCCCTCGCCGTGCACGCTTCCCGGCGCACCTGGGCCCCACCCTCCTCCTGCCCACCGACAGTCCGGCAGGCGGGCTCCCGGAGCGCCGCTCGCTCCCCGGCGATGAGTCCGGGCGGCGCTCGTCGTCGTACTGCTCGACAGGCTGCGGTCGACCGGGTGGCGGACAGCCACCTGCTGACCCGGACCCGCCGACCCAGCACCCCGCCACCCCCACCCGCCACCCGCCACCCGCCGAGGAGCCCGACATGCCCGCTCGCCAGGACGCGCCGCACGGCGCCCCCGTCTGGATCGACCTCGCCACGCCCGACGTGGCGCGCGCCCGCGACTTCTACTGCGCGGTCCTCGGCTGGACCGCGGACGAGCCCGACCCGGGGTTCGGGGGCTACTTCACGTTCCGCAGGGGCGAGCACCCCGTGGCCGGAGGGCGGGCGTGCACGCCCGGCGGCGAGGAGCGCCCGCAGTGGTACGTCTACCTCGCCAGCGACGACGCGCGGAAGACGGCCGACACGGCTCTGGACCGGGGCGGGCAGGTCCTCGTCCCGCCGGCGGAGGTGGGCGAGCTCGGCGTGATGGCGTTCGTCGCCGACCCCGGCGGCGCGCCCGTCGGGGTCTGGCAGCCGGCGCTGCACCGCGGCATCGGCGTGCTCGGCGAGACGGGGGCGCCCAGCTGGTTCGAGCTGCACACCCGCGACTACGAGGGGTCGCTGGCGTTCCTGCGCGACGTCTTCGGCTGGGACACCCGGACGGTGAGCGAGGCGCCGGCCCGCTACACGGTCCTGGAGGCCGACGGCGAGC
>JALYNK010000408.1 GCA_030773235.1 Actinomycetota bacterium
GGACGGCCGCGGCGTCCCCCAGCGGGTCCGCCGCGCCGGGCGGCGCGTCGGCCGCGGGCCGGGCCGCGGAGCTGCCACGAGGCGGGACGTCGATCTTCCCCGAGCACTTCGTGGTCATGCACTACGGCACCGCGGGCAGCGGAGCGCTCGGCGTCCTCGGCGAGCGCCCGCCGGAGCAGGCGGCCCGGCGGCTGCAGCAGGTGGCCGACACCTGGGAGCGGCCGATCGACCGGGAGGTGCTCCCGGCGTTCGAACTCATCACCACGGTGGCGTCGAGCCGTCCGGGCAGGGACGGCACCTACAGCACCACGCTCGACGTCGACACTGTGAAGCGCTACCTCGCCGCCGCTCGCAAGCACAAGATGCTGCTCGTGCTCGACTTCCAGCCCGGCCGCGCGTCGTTCCTCGAGCAGGTGAAGAAGTACGAGGAGATCCTGCGCGAACCGGAGGTCGGGGTCGCGCTCGACCCGGAGTGGAAGCTCACCGCCACGCAGCGCCCGCTGCGCCAGATCGGCACCAGCAAGGCGGCCCCGATCAACGAGGTCTCGGAGTACCTCGCCGGCATCGTGCGCGACCACGACCTGCCCGAGAAGATCTTCATGATCCACCAGTTCAAGGTGTACCAGCTGCCCGACCGCAAGAAGATCGCCGACCGCGAGGGGCTCGCGACCGTGCTGCACGTCGACGGTTTCGGCACGCAGAAGGAGAAGTTCCTCACCTACGACGTCCTGGCATCGCGCGACAAGCAGTTCGTCAACGGGTTCAAGCTGTTCTACGACGAGGACACCGACCTGCTCACGCCGAGCGAGGTCGCGCGGATCAAGCCGCGTCCCGAGCTCGTCTCGTACCAGTAGGCCCGCAGGGGTAGGGCGACCGCGGGCGGGCCCGCCGTCTCTGTGACCCCGGGAGTCCCCATGCAGTTCCGCCACCTCGGCCGCAGCGGCCTCGTGGTCAGCGAGATCGCGTACGGCAACTGGCTGACGCACGGCTCGCAGATCGAGGCCGAGCAGGCGACGCGGTGCGTGCACCGGGCGCTCGAACTCGGCATCACGACGTTCGACACGGCGGACGTGTACGCGGGCACCCGCGCCGAGGAGGTGCTCGGCGCGGCGCTCAAGGGCACCCGCCGGGAGTCGTACGAGCTGTTCACGAAGGTCTACTGGCCGACCGGTCCGGGCCGCAACGACCGGGGCCTGTCGCGCAAGCACGTCCTGGAGTCGTGCCACGCCTCGCTGCGTCGGCTGCAGACCGACCACGTCGACCTGTACCAGGCGCACCGGTTCGACTACGAGACGCCGCTCGAGGAGACGCTGCGCGCCTTCGACGACCTCGTCCGGGCCGGCAAGGTGATGTACGTCGGTGTCAGCGAGTGGAGAGCGTCCGAGATCGCGCAGGCCCTCGAGATCGCGCAGCAGACGGGCTTCGACCGCCTGGTGTCCAACCAGCCGCAGTACAGCGCGCTGCACCGCGTCATCGAGGCCGAGGTGCTGCCGCTGTGCAAGCGCGAGGGCGTCGGGCAGATCGTGTGGTCGCCGCTGGCGCAGGGCGTGCTCACCGGCAAGTACCAGCCTGGCCAGCCGCCGCCGGAGGGCTCGCGAGCGACCGACCAGGCGGGCGGTGGCGCCGGGATGATCAGGCGTCTGATGCGCGACGAGGTGCTCGAGGCCGTGCAGCAGCTGCGACCGGTCGCCGAGCAGGCCGGGCTGACGATGGCCGGGCTCGCGGTCGCCTGGGTGCTGCAGGAGGAGGGCGTGAGCGCGGCGATCGTCGGCGCGTCCCGGCCGGAGCAGCTCGACGACGTCGTGGCGGCCTCGGGCGTCCAGCTCGACCCGGCGGTGAAGGCCCGCGTGGACGAGCTGCTCGCGCCCGTGACGCTCCACGACCCCGCGCTCACCCAGAGCCCGCCGCAGCGGCCGTAGGGGTTCTCAGAGCCGGGCCAGCTCCCGGCGCAGCGCCGCGACGGCCTCGCTGTCCGGCCGCAGGTGGGCGAAGTGGTCGCCGAGGACCCGCACGAGCGACGCGTCGTCGCCTGCGGCCCGCGCAGCGGCGACGTACGTCTCGCTCTGGCTGACCGGCACCAGCGCGTCGCCGGCGCTGTGCAGCAGCACGGCGCGGACACCGGTGGGCAGCAGCTCCACCGGGTCGGCGACGTCGTAGCGGTCGGGGTGCGCCGACGCCGAGCCGCCCGTCAGGTCGAGCGCGGCGCCGCCTCCGAGCCGCTGGCGCTCCGCGTCCTGCAGGGCGGCCACCGGTGCCTGCGGCACGACGAGCGCCGGGCGGGGCGCGGCGGGC
>JALYNK010000409.1 GCA_030773235.1 Actinomycetota bacterium
TGCAGGCCGCCGGCAAGGGCGCCGTCACCACGGAGATCCTTCCGGCCGGGCCGTTCTACGCCGCCGAGCCGTACCACCAGCAGTACCTGCACAAGGTCCCCTACGGCTACTGCGGTCTCGCCGGGACCGGCGTGTCGTGCCCCGTGGGCACCGGCGTCGTCGCTCCTCAGTAGCAGGGCCTGACTCGCGAGCTGCGGCTGTCCCCGCTGCGGACCGGGACGCCGACGGCTCCCCGGGCTGTGTGCCTGGGCAGCCGCCAGGCGGCGTCGTCGACGACCAGCGGGTCGTGGAAGGCTCGCCCGCATGACCGGCGCGCCTGACCTGGTGGTCCGCGACAGCGGGGTCGGCGAGGCCATCCGCTGGCGGGCCGAGATGCTGGTGAAGGTGGCTGCCGAGGAGACGGGCGGCGCCTTCTCCCTCCTCGAGACGGTCACTGCGCCCGGCGGAGGTCCGCCTCTGCACCTGCACGACGGCGTCGACGAGGCGTTCTACGTCCTGCACGGCACGTACGAGTTCGTCTGTGGCGACACCTCGATCGGGGCGGCGCCGGGAGCCTTCGTCCTGCTGCCGCGCGGAGTTCCGCACCGGTACCGCTCGGGGCCCGGGGGCGGGCGCATGCTCATGCTCTTCTCGCCGGGCGGTACAGAGCGCTACTTCCGCGCCCTGGCGGTCGCGTCGTCCGAGGGGGAGCCGCCCGCGGACGAGGTCGCGCGGCTCGCCGAGCACCACGGCATCCAGCTGCTCGGGAGCTACTGATCCCGCCGCACCCACCCGCGCCGCACGGTGGCCTCGCCTCCGGCACCGCCGCCGCGCTGCTCCGTCCTGGCGCTGCTGCTGCTCACCGGCTGCTCCCTCGGCGGAGGCCGGCCGGCCGGCGCGCCGCAGCCGCCCACGACCACGGCCGCGCGACCCCCGGCGCGCAGCGCCCGACACCACCGCCCGCTTCCGCGACCAGCCGGCCGCCGACCCGGAGAACCCCGTCGTCGGGCAGCTCTACGAGTGCTGTCCGGCGCAGGGCGACTACCGCATCGAGGATCCGGGGTTCTTCCTGTTCGCCGGCACTGGGGTGCGGCGCGGGCAGCGCCCCGGGCTCGTCGGCATCGAGGCCGACCGCGCCTACCCGCTGCCGACGACCCCCCGGCCGCTGCAGGTCGTCGCCCCGCACCCCGACCGCGTGCAGGGGCACCCGGTCGACGTCGACCTCGACGTACTACACGGTGCGCTCGGGGGCGGAGGTGTTCAGCACCGGCACGATGACCTGGGTGCCCGCCCTGCGCGGGGCGTCGGAGCGACGCCGCACCACCCGAGCGGGCGCGGCGTTCGCCCGGCGCACCACGGACAACCTGCTGCGCGCCATGAGCGAGGGCCCGAGGGGCCGCCAGCACTCGGCGGTCGACAACCTCGATGCGATGCGGCTGCCGACGCGCAACACGACCGGGGCGGCCTGAACCCGCCGGCCCTCGCGCATCGGCGCCCGGTGGCACCCTCTCCCGGTGACCGCCCCGACCCTCCTGACGCCGGCCCTCGTGACGCCGACCCTCCTGAAGCCGGCCCGCCGCGACCTCGCCGTGCCGGCCGTCGTCGCGGGGTGGGTGCTGGTCGTGCTGGGTCTCGACACGGTCGCGACGCTCGCCCAGCAGCGGCTGCTCGGCGTCGTCACCTGGGGGCTGCTGCTCGCGCTGCTGCGCGGCGAGGACCGCGGGGCCCGGGTGCAGGTCGCGGTCGTCGTCGCCTTCGCCAGCGTCGTCGAGCACGTCTTCGCCGGCTGGCTCGGCGTCTACGTCTACCGGCTCGAGAACGTCCCTGCCTTCGTCCCGCCCGGGCACGGCCTGGTGTACCTGGCCGCGCTGTCGCTCGGGCGCAGCGCGTGGGCGCGCCGGCACGCACGCGCGTTCCTGGCCAGCACGCTCACCCTGTGCGGGCTGTGGGCGGCCTGGGGGCTGTTCCTGTCGTCCCGGCCCGACGCGCTGGGCGCGTTCTGGTTCGCCTGCCTCGCGGCGTTCGCCCGCTGGGGCCGGAGCCCACTGCTGTACGCGTCGGCCTTCGTCGTGGTCAGCGGGCTCGAGCTGCTCGGCACGTCGCTCGGCACCTGGACCTGGCAGCCCTACGACCCCACGGGGCTGGTGACCATCGGCAACCCGCCGAGCGGGATCGCGGGCGGCTACGCGTGGTTCGACGCCGCCGCGCTCGCCGCCACCCCCCACCTGCTGCGCCGGTGGCCCGCGCGGGGCGGAGCGCCGTCGCGCTACCGGGCTCACGCGGGCACGGCCTCCTCGCGCACCGG
>JALYNK010000410.1 GCA_030773235.1 Actinomycetota bacterium
CACCGCCATCGCGACTGCGCTCGCCGTCTCGAGCGGCCTCGGCGCGCGTTCGCTGTGGGTGGCGGCGGCGTTCCTGACCGGCCAGCTGTCCGTCGGCTGGAGCAACGACTGGATCGACGCCGCACGCGACGCCCGCAACGGCCGCAGGGACAAGCCCGTCGGGCAGGGCCTGCTCTCGGTGGACACGGTCAGGACCGCCGCGTTGACCGCCCTGGCGGTGTGCGTCCCGCTGTCGCTCGCGCTGGGCCGGCGGGCAGGCACCGCGCACCTGCTGGCCGTCGGCTCCGCGCTGGCGTACGACCTGGGGCTCAAGGCGACGGTCCTGTCCCCCGTCCCGTACGCGGTGTCGTTCGGGCTGGTGCCGAACGTCGTCGCGCTCGCCGGACGGGACCCGCGGCCGGCGCCGTGGTGGAGCACCGCCGCAGGCGCGCTGCTCGGCGTCGGGGCGCACCTCGCCAACGCCCTGCCCGACCTCGAGGCCGACCGGGCCACCGGGATCGTCGGCCTGCCCCACCGGCTGGGGCGGCGTCGCGCCGCCGTCGGGTGCAGCGCGCTGCTGCTGGGTGCGACGGCGCTGCTGGTCTGGGCACCCGGCCCGCCGGGTCCCGCGCACCTCGCCGGGCTGGCCGCCGCCGTCGGGCTCACCGCGGCCGGCCTGCTGCGTGCGCGCAGGAGGCCGAGCTCGCGCGCGCCGTTCCTCGCGGCCGTGGGCGTGGCGCTGGTCGACGTCGGGCTGCTGGTCGCCCGCGGTGCGCCGCGCCGGGCGGCTTGACACAATGGTGGCGTGCAGGTCCGGGGGCTCGTCGTGGCGGCGGTGTCGGCCGTGCTCCTGTCCGGGTGCGGCACGGCTGACGCGACGGGACCGACCGCCGGGCCGGCTGCAGCGACCCCAGCCGCGACCCCGACTGCGACCCCAACCGCCGCGACCCCAACTGCCGCGACGCAGCACGGTTACCACGGCGACGAGCCCGACGGCCCTCCGTCGCGCCCGTCGTTCGTGCTCACCGACACGTCCGGCCGGACCTACGACTTCGCCCGGGAGACGGGTGGCTCGCCCACCCTGCTGTTCTTCGGCTACACGCACTGCCCCGACGAGTGCCCTACAGCGCTGGCCGACATCCGCGCTGCCCTGCAGCAGTCGCCGCCCGAGGTGCGCGAGCGGACCAAGGTCGTCTTCGTGACCACCGATCCGGCGCGGGACGACGCCGCGACCCTGCGCCGCTGGCTCGACCAGTACTCGCCCTCGTACGTGGGGCTGCGCGGCACGCAGGAGCAGGTGCGCGCCGCGACCGCGTCCGTCCGCGCCGCCCAGCCGCGCAAGGCCGGACCCGTGCCCACGCTGCCGGGTCGGCCCGACGCGCACGAGCACGCCCCCGGGACGGCCCCGCACGAGCACGACAGCCCCCTCGGATATGGTGTCGACCACTCCACGGCGATCTTCGCCTTCGACGCCTCCGACCGGCTGCCCGTGATCTACCGGGGAGCCGTCAGCCCGTCCGACATCGCCGCCGACCTGCCGGTCCTCGCCCGAGAGGAGTCGTCGTGAGCTTCCGCCCGACGCCCGCCCGCCGTCTGTCCGGACCTGTCGCGGGGCTGGTGGCCGTGCTGCTCGCCTCCGGGTGCGGCGCCGGCATGAAGGCGCAGACCTACCAGCAGCAGACCGAGGCGGACACCACCAACGACGCCGTCGGCACCATCGCCGTGCGCAACCTCGCGGTACCGGCGCCGCAGCAGGGGTTCGTGCACAAGACGGGGACCGACGTGCCGCTCCTGGTCACGCTGGTCAACCAGGGCGAGGCGGACAAGCTGCTGTCGGCGAGCACCCCGGCCGCCTCGTCCGTGCAGATCGTCGGCCCCTCGCCGGTCCTCGAGGTGCCCCGGCTGGACACGGCCGACCCGGCCTACCGGCTGGTCCTCAAGGGGCTCACCCGCGACCTCGAGGTCGGCGGCTGGATCCCGCTGACGCTCAACTTCGAGCGCAACGGCACCAAGACGGTGCAGGTGCCGGTGCACACCGTGCCGACGCGGGTGGCCAAGAAGGAAGGCCACTACAAGATTGCTGAGACGGACAGCGAGGGCAAGCCGCTGCCGGCCGACGACCAGCGCGCCGAGAGCGACCACGACGGTCCCGAGGCGCCCGAGGGCGACTCCGTCGTCAACGACACGCACAACAGCTCGGGCGACAACGCCGGAGAGACGCCCGCCGAGCACCGCTGACCGCGGTCCCCGGACTTCCGGCCGTCGTCGCGGTTCCGGGCCGTCGCACCGCCCGCGCTCCCG
>JALYNK010000411.1 GCA_030773235.1 Actinomycetota bacterium
GGCTCCCGAGCCCGCGCAGGATGTCCGGCAGCTGCAGCCCGATGACCAGGAACACTCCGCCCTCGAGCAGGAACACCACGACCCGCCACACCGGCGTGGTCTGCAGCCGGGAGCGCGACGACAGCAGCGTGGGGCTGGCGTGCCCGAGCACGAGCCCGCAGACGACGACGGCGAGGACGCCGCTGCCGTGCACCCGCTCGGCCGGCAGGTAGGCGAGGAAGGGCGTGGCGAGGCTGAGCGCGTTCTCGACCAGCGGCTCGTCGAGGCGCCGGCGGACGAACGCGACGGCGCCGGCCACGACCAGGCCGACGACCAGCCCGCCGGCGACCGACAGGGTGAGGAGTCCGGTCGACCGGGCGGCCGAGAAGTTCCCGCTGACCACCGCGGCGGCCGCCACCTGGTAGAGCACCAGCGCGGTCGCATCGTTGAGCAGCCCCTCGCCCTCGATCACCGTCTGCAGGCGCGCCGGCATCCCGACCCGGCGGCCGATGGCGATGGCCGCGACGGCGTCCGGCGGAGCCACGATCGCGCCGAGCGCGAGCGCCGCCGCCCAGGGCAGGTCGGGGATGACGAGGTGCGCGACCGTGCCGACCACCGCCGCGGTGAACACCACGAGGCCGACCGACAGCAGCATGATCGGGCGCAGATTGGCGCGGAACGCGATGAGGCTCGCGTCCAGCGCCGCGCTGTAGAGCAGCGGCGGCAGCACGAGGACGAGCACGACCTCCGGATCCAGCTGGACCGTCGCCTCGCCCGGCAGCGCGGCGACAGCGAGCCCG
This sequence comes from Actinomycetota bacterium, assembly GCA_030773235.1. Lineage (GTDB taxonomy): Bacteria > Actinomycetota > Actinomycetes > Mycobacteriales > SCTD01 > JALYNK01. Next base: position 780 of record JALYNK010000411.1, read on the forward strand.
CCGAGGACGAGCAGCACCGGCGAGGGCACCCCCGTGCGGCGGGCGGCGAGCCCCGTGAGGCAGGTCCCGAGCACCACGAGGAGCACGGGGCCGAGCTCGTGCATGGCCCTCCTCCCGCCGCCCGCACGCTAGCGGGGCGGCACCCGCGCAGCGGACCGCGAGGATGAGGCGTGCCCCCGCTCCCGCTGCTGCCCGGTCCCGAGCCCGACGGGCAGCGGTGACCCGGGCGGAGCGCCCGCCGGCGGACGTCGGGCCGGGAGCCGTACGGCTGCTCATGGCGACGTCCGCCACGAGCTCGTTCGACCGCTTCGTCGTCGGCACCCTGCTCGTCAGCCTCGCCGCCGACCTGGGCGAGCCGCTCGACGGCGCGGCGTCCGTCGCCAGCGCGTACTACCTCTGCTACGGGCTGAGCCAGCCGCTGTGGGGGCGGTGCAGCGACCGGCTCGGGCGAGTGCGCACCCTGCGGCTCGCCTTCGCCCTCGCTGCGGTCGCGGGCGTCGCGTCCGCGGTCGCGCCCTCGCTGGGGCCGCTGGTGGCCGCCCGGGCGGTGGCCGGCGCGTGCATGGCTGCCGTGGTGCCCACCGCGCTCGTCTACGTCGGCGACGCCGTGCCGATCGCCCGTCGGCACCAGTCGCTCACCGACATCAACGCCGCGACGGCGAGCGGGATCACCGTGGCGACGGCGCTCGGCGGGGTTCTCGCGGCCACGCTGTCGTGGCGGGTCGCGTTCCTCGTGCCCGCCGTCGCGGCGGGCGCGCTCGCGGTCGTGCTGAGCCGGCTGCCCGAGCCGCCGCGCGCCCGCGGTCGGCAGGGCGGCGTGCTCACCGTGCTGCGGCACGGCTGGGGACGGGTCGTGCTGGCCCTCGCGCTCGTGGAGGGCGCGGCGCTGCTGGGGCTCCTGACGTACTTCGCGCCGGCGCTCGAGAGCGCCGGCGCCTCGCCGACCACCGCGGGCCCGGTGGTCGCGCTGTACGGCGTCGGGCTGCTGCTCGCGTCGCGGGTGGTGAAGCGCGTCGCCGCGCGGGTGCCGCCGCCGGTGTTCCTCGCCGGCGGAGCGCTGGGTCTCGTCGCCGCGTACAGCCTGGCCGCGGTGAGCCAGTCGCTGCCCGTGGTCGGCGGCGCCGCCCTGCTCGTCGGGGCGGCTTGGGCCGGGATGCACTCGACGATGCAGACCTGGGCCACCGAGGTGGTGCCGCAGGCCCGGGCGGCGACGGTGTCGCTGTTCGCCGCCGCGCTGTTCGTGGGCAGCGGGACGGTCACCGCCGCGCTGGCGCCGCTCGCCGGGGCGCTGCGGTGGGGCGCGCTGTTCTCGGTGGGCGTCGTCGTCGCTGCCGCGTTCGGCGTCGTCGCCGTCCTCGCCCGGCAGCGCTACGCCCGCGCCCCCGCGGCACCGGTGCCCCCGCCCGTCGCCTGACCGTCCTGGCCGGGCGGGAGGAACGCGCCGGGAGCGGCCGCGCCGGACTCAGCGGCGGCGGCCTCCGCCGCCTCGGCGCCGGCG
>JALYNK010000412.1 GCA_030773235.1 Actinomycetota bacterium
CCCGCCGCGCGTCGGCGCGCACGGACAGCTCGATGACCCCGCGCGGCGTCCCCGGGACGTGGTCGACGCGCACGTCCTCGACGTTCACCCCGGCCTGCGCGGCGGTCGTCAGCAGCGCGGCGAGCTGCCCCGGCCGGTCGGGCACCGACACGGCGACCCCGCCGAAGGCCGCGCCGCGCTCGCCGCGCTTCACCGGGACGCGCTCGCGCCCCTGCCGGCCGCGGCGGAGCAGGTCCACGACGTGCTCGAGCCGGTCGCCGTCGTCGAGCGCGTCGGCGACCCCGCGCAGCTCGTCGCCGAGAGCCCGGACGAGGGGCGCGACGTTGCCCGCGTTGAGCCGCAGCACGTCGCGCCAGAGGTCGGGGTCGCTGCCGGCCAGGCGGGTGCTGTCCTGCAGCCCGGGCCCGGCGAGCGCGACGGCCGCGGCGTCCCCGTCGAGCAGCCGCGCGGCCAGCGCGTACGCCGCCACCTGCGGCAGGTGGCTGACGAGCGCGACCGCAGCGTCGTGCTCCTCGACGCCCCGGGTGACCGGCGTGGCGCCCACGGCCTCGACGACCTCCGTCACGTCGCGCACCGCCTCACGGCGGGTGCCCGGCGCGGGGCAGAGCACCCAGGTGCGCCCGGAGAACAGGTCCGCGGCCGCCGCCCCCGGTCCACCGCGCTCGCGGCCGGCCATCGGGTGGCCGCCGCACAGCGTCTCGACAGCGCACCCCGCCCGCTCGGCCGCCCGCTGCACCGGGCCCTGGACCGACGCCACGTGCGTGTACGTCCGCGCGCACGCCGCGGTCTGCAGGCGCGCGAGCTCGGCCGCCACGACCGGTACGGGGGTGCACACCACGGCGACGCGGGCGCGCTCCGCGCCGTCCCAGCGCCGCCCGGCGCCGCGACGCACCGCGTGCTCGAGAGCGTCCGGCGACGCGTCGGCGAGCACGACGTCGGCCCCGGCGCGCAGCGCGAGCCCGAGCGAGGCTCCGATCAGCCCGGTGCCGACGACGAGGACGTCCGCGGCCACGGGCGCTACTGCGGCAGGTCGGTGCGCAGCGCGGCCGCGCCGCGCAGGTAGACGTGCTTCATGTCGCTGCGCGGGCGCTCGGTCTCGACGTGCGCGAGCAACCGCAGCACGCGGGGCATCGCACCCGGCACGTCGATCTCCGAGGCGCAGAGCAGCGGGACGTCGACGATGCCCATGCGCCGCGCCGCGTACGCGGGGAACTCCGAGCGCAGGTCGGGCGTGGCGGTGAAGACGATGCTGACCAGGTCGTCCGGGGTCAGCGCGTTGCGGTCCAGGACCTCGCGGACGAGCTCGGCGGTGGCGTCGAGCACCTCGTCGCGGTCGTCCCGGTCGACCTGCACGGCGCCGCGCACCGCCCGCACCGCCACGTCGTCCCCCTCCTCGCCCCGCCCCGGCCACTCCGACGACACGCTAGAGGCCGACCAGCCGGTAGAGCTCCCCCACCTCGGGGCGGCTCAGCGGCTTCAGCTTCCCGACCTTCTGCGCGCCCAGCTGCACGGGTCCGACGGCGGTGCGCACCAGGCGCTGCACGGGGTGGCCGACCGCGGAGAGCATGCGGCGGACGACGTGCTTGCGGCCCTCGTGCAGCACGACCTCGACGAGCACGCGGTTCGCCGCTGAGTCGACGAGGCGGAACGAGTCGACGGTCGCCACCCCGTCCTCGAGCTCGACGCCGGCCCGCAGCCGCCGTCCGACGTCGCGCGGCAGCGGCCCCAGCACCTCGGCGAGGTAGGTCTTCGGCACCTCGTACGACGGGTGGGACAGCCGGTGGGCGAGCTCGCCGTCGTTGGTGAGCAGCAGCAGGCCCTCGGTGTCGGCGTCGAGCCGGCCGACGTGGAACAGCCGCTCCCGCCTGCCCTGGACGAGGTCGCCGACGCAGGGCCGGCCCTCGGGATCGCTCATGGCCGTGACCATGCCCTTGGGCTTGTTCAGCGCCAGGTGCACCTGGTCGCGGGCGGTCGTCACGCGCAGGCCGTCGACGCGCACGACCGACCGCTCCGGGTCGACGCGACGGCCCTGCTCGGTGACCGGATCGCCGTCGACAGACACCCGGCCCTGCTCGATGAGCACCTCGCAGGCGCGCCGGGAGCCCAGGCCCGCGGCCGCGAGGACCTTCTGGAGCCGGACGCCGTCCGGGGAGTCGTTCACAGGCACCTCACGAGAGGGTCTCGGACTCGAGGTCGTCGAGCTCGGGCAGCAGCGGCGCGAGCTCGGGCAGCTCGTCGAGCGAGCGCAGCCCGAGCCGCTCCAGGAGCAGGTCGGT
>JALYNK010000413.1 GCA_030773235.1 Actinomycetota bacterium
AGCTCGGCCGCCCGCCGCGGGCGATGACCGGCGTGGCGCACCGCTGCGGCTGCGGCCTGCCCGCCGTCGTCCAGACCCGGCCCCGCCTCGACGACGGCACCCCGTTCCCGACGCTCTACTACCTGACTTGCCCTCGGCTGTCGTCCGCCGTCGGCCGGCTGGAGAGCTCGGGCCTCATGCGGGAGATGACCGAGCGCCTGGCGACCGACCCCGACCTCCGCGAGCAGTACGAGCGTGCCGCCCGCGACTACGTCGCCCGGCGCGACGCGCTCGACGTGCTCGACGGGGTGCCGGCCCAGGGCGGCATGCCGCGCCGGGTGAAGTGCCTGCACGTGCTCGTCGCCCACAGCCTCGCGGTCGGACGAGGCGTCAACCCGTTCGGCGACGAGGCGCTCGACCGGATCGGCGAGTGGCGGAGCCACGGGCCGTGCGTCGACGTCGACAGCGGCGTGCCCGCCGGCCGGCCGCGCCGGGCGTCCGCGGGACCCGGATGACCCGGGTCGCCGCGGTCGACTGCGGCACCAACAGCGTGCGGCTGCTCGTCGCCGACCTCGACGGGGCGGACAAGCGCGACGTGCACCGCGACATGCGGGTCGTACGGCTCGGCCAGGGTGTCGACCGCACCGGCGTGCTCGCGGCTCCTGCGCTGCAGCGGCTGCGCGGTGCGCTGGAGGAGTACGCCGCGGTGTGCGAGCGGCTCGGCGTCGAGCGCACCCGCATGGTGGCGACGAGCGCCACCCGCGACGCGCGCAACCGTGACGACTTCACCGCGCTCGTGCAGGCCGCGCTCGGCGTGGCGCCGGAGGTCGTGAGCGGCACGGAGGAGGCGCACCTGTCCTTCGACGGCGCGACCCGCGGCCTGCCGGCCGAGGAGGGGCCGTACCTCGTCGTCGACATCGGCGGCGGCTCCACGGAGTTCGTGCTGGGCGGCCGGAGCGTCGAGGCGGCGCTCTCGGTCGACCTCGGCTGCGTGCGCCTCACCGAGCGCTGCCTGCGCGACGACCCGCCGGCGCCGGAGCAGGTCGCGGACGCCCGGGCCGAGATCGCCCACGGGCTCGATCGGGTCCTCGACGTGGTGCCGGTGGAGCGCGCCCGGACGGCCGTCGGCCTCGCTGGGTCGGTGACCACCGTCGCCGGGATCGCGCTCGGCCTGCCGGCGTACGACAGCGCGGCGATCCACCTCGCCCGGATCCCCGCGACCGAGGTGCAGCAGGTCACCGCCGACCTGCTCGCGATGCCGCGCGTGCAGCGGGCCGCGCTGCCGGTCATGCACCCCGGTCGCGTGGACGTCATCGGGGCCGGCGCACTCGTGCTCGCCGAGCTGGTGAACCGCTTCGGGCTGTCCGAGGTGCTCGTCAGCGAGTCGGACATCCTCGACGGGATCGCGTGGAGCATCCCGGCCGCCTGATGCTGCCCGCGCGCCGGTGATCCCGCCCGGCAGCCGTCGGACCGACCCCGCAGACGCGCGCACGCCGGTCGCGCGGAACGCCGGGGACGTCGTCCGCCTCGCCGCGCAGGCCGTGTCGCTCGCCGAGGTGGACGCGCGCAGCACCGTGTGCCGCGCCTGCCCGCGGCTCGTCGCGTGGCGCGAGGAGGTCGCCGAGGTCCGCCGCGCCGCGTTCGCGGAGCAGGAGTACTGGGGGCGGCCGGTCTGCGGCTGGGGGGCCGAGCGGCCGCGCGTGCTCGTCATGGGCCTGGCGCCGGCGGCGCACGGCGGCAACCGGACCGGCCGCATCTTCACCGGCGACCGCAGCGGTGACTGGCTGTACGCGGCGCTGCACCGCGCCGGGCTGGCGCGCCTGCCGACCAGCACCTCGGCCGTCGACGGCCAGGAGCTCTACGCGACGCGGCTGACGCTGGGGGTGCGCTGCGCGCCGCCGGCCAACAAGCCCACGCCCGCCGAGCGCGACACCTGCGCCCCGTGGCTCGCCGCGGAGCTCCGGCTCGTGCTGCCGACCGTGCGCGCCGTGGTGGTGCTCGGGTCGTTCGGCTGGGCGACCCTGCTGCGCACGCTGCCCTCCGTCGGCTGCGCCGTGCCGCGCCCGGCACCGCGCTTCGCGCACGGAGCCGAGGTCCGGCTCGCCGACGGCCCCGTTCTGCTCGGTTGCTACCACGTCAGTCAGCAGAACACCTTCACCGGCAAGCTCACCGAGTCCATGCTCGACGCCGTCCTCGCCCGCGCAGCGCATCTGGCCGGCCTCACCGCGCCTTGACGGCCGTCTCCCCTGCAGGAGTCGGGCATGGGGTGCCGAGCCGGCACGCCTACGGCCC
>JALYNK010000414.1 GCA_030773235.1 Actinomycetota bacterium
CCGTACCGCAGCACGAGCGTGCGGAACGCCGCGCGCGCCTGCCGGCCCACGACCTTCTGCTCCAGCACCGCCGGGACCAGCGCCTCGAACACCGCGCCGGTGCGCGCAACCCGCAGGCCGGGGTGCCGGGCGTGCGCCTCGGCGAGCAGCGGGTGGCGGGGCTCGAAGCCCTCGCACGCGTCGCGCCCGCCGAGCAGGTCGGCGAGCCCGGCCACGACGCGCTCGGCCCCCGGACCCCAGGCCTCGCAGCTCACCTCGTGCAGCCCGCGCTGCCGCAGCCGGTACGACGACGGGCCCGTGGCGGTGCACGTGGTGCGCCAGAGCGTGCCGTCCGGCTCGACCCGGTGCGTCGGGTCCGCCCGTCCCCGCGACAACGGCGCGAGGGTGCGCCGCACGTCCACCGGTCGCCGCGGACGCCACGTCGTGGCGGCGGCGGGAGCGGTCACGGCGCCAGTCTGCGTGACCGGTCCGACAACGCGTACCGCGCTGACTGCTGGATCCCACCGCAGGTCAGGTCCGCTCACCGCGTCGCCTGCTCCCTCTAGGCTGCGCCGCGAGCCGGTACGCCCCGGGCGGGCACGAGGAAGAGGCGCGACATGGACAAGGTCGTCGGCAGCGCCGCGGAGGCGGTCGCCGACATCGCCAGCGGCTCGTCGCTGGCGGTGGGCGGGTTCGGCCTGTGCGGCATCCCCCAGGTCCTCATCGAGGCGCTGCTCGACGCCGTCGTGGACGAGCTGCAGACCGTGAGCAACAACTGCGGTGTCGACCAGTGGGGCCTCGGCCTGCTGCTGGGCGCGAAGCGCATCCGCCGCACCACCGGGTCCTACGTCGGCGAGAACAAGGAGTTCGAGCGGCAGTTCCTCGGCGGCGAGCTCGAGGTCGAGCTGGTGCCGCAGGGCACGCTCGCCGAGCGGCTGCGCGCCGGCGGCGCCGGCATCCCCGCCTTCTACACGCCGGCGGGCGTCGGCACCCAGGTGGCGCAGGGCGGGCTTCCGCTGCGCTACGACGGGTCGGGCGGCATCGCGATCGCCTCGGAGCCCAAGGAGGTGCGCGAGTTCGACGGCCGGACGTACGTCCTCGAGCAGGCCATCCGCACCGACTTCGCCCTCGTGCACGCCAAGTACGGCGACCGCCACGGCAACCTCGTCTACGAGAAGTCGGCGCAGAACTTCAACCCGCTGTGCGCCGCGGCCGGGCGGGTCACCATCGCGTCCGTCGAGGAGCTGGTGGAGCCCGGCGAGCTCGACCCGATGCTGGTCCACACCCCCGGGATCTTCGTGCAGCGGGTGGTGCACACCCCGGACATCGAGAAGCGGATCGAGAAGCGCACGGTGCGCAAGGCCGGTGACCCCGCGCCCCTGGCCGCCGGCGGCGACGAGACCGCCCCGACCGCCGAGACGGCCGCGACCGGCAGCGGCACCGCCGGCCAGCCGGCAGGAGGAGGAGCCTGATGGCGCTCACGCGCGACGAGCTCGCGGCCCGGGTGGCCCAGGAGCTCACCGACGGGTCGTACGTCAACCTCGGCATCGGGCTGCCGACGCTCGTGCCCAACCACGTGCCCGACGGTGTCCACGTCGTCCTGCACAGCGAGAACGGCATCCTCGGCGTCGGCCCGTACCCGGTCGAGGAGCGCGTCGACCCCGACCTCATCAACGCGGGCAAGGAGACCGTCACGGTCCTGCCGGGGGCGTCGTTCTTCGACTCCGCAGCGTCGTTCGGCATGATCCGCGGTGGTCATGTCGACGTCGCGATCCTCGGCGCCATGCAGGTGTCGGAGCGCGGGGACCTCGCCAACTGGATGATCCCCGGCAAGATGGTCAAGGGCATGGGCGGCGCCATGGACCTCGTCCACGGCGCCAAGCGCGTGATCGTCATGATGGAGCACACCGCCCGCGGCGGCGGCCACAAGATCGTGCGCGAGTGCTCCCTGCCGCTGACCGGCGAGCGCTGCATCCAGCGCATCATCACCGACCTCGCCGTCATCGACGTCGAGCCCGAGGGCCTCGTCCTGCGCGAGACCGCCCCCGGCGTCAGCGTCGACGACGTCCGGGCCGCGACGGAGCCCGAGCTCGAGGTCGCCGTCGGCGCCGCGGCCTGAGCCGCGCCGACGTGCCCTGGGCCGCCTGAACCCGCTGGCCGCACCCCCGGCCGCTCCGGCGCCGACTCCGGCACCGCTCGGCGCGACCACGCGCTGGCCCTTGCAGGACACGCCCGGTCGGTGACCCAGCCATCGGTCGAGGACGCGCCCGTCCTCCGATCGG
>JALYNK010000415.1 GCA_030773235.1 Actinomycetota bacterium
CGTCCGCGCCGGACGTCGAGCCCAGGAGGCTGCATGACCGTCGCCGACCACACTCTCGCCACTGCGGTCGAACAGCCGCACGACGAGGCCCTGAAGTGCTTCGAGCACCCCGAGAGCGGTGCGCTCTGCGCCGTCACCTGGTTGTCCGCGCACCTCGCGGCGGTCGGGCGCGTCGTGTACCCGGTGGCCCGCAAGACCCTGCCCGACGGGGCGGCCCGCGTGCGCAGCCTGCTCGAGGTGGACCGCCGGCTGCAGCAGGCGCTCTGGCGCCTGGACCGGCGGATGACCGGCGACGTGCACCTCTGCCGGATCCCGGAGGAGGTGCTCGAGGACCGGGTCCGCGAGTGGCTGGAGCGCCACGCCGAGCTCGAGCGGGTGCTGGTCGCCGATCTGCGCGCCGCGCTCGGCCAGGAGGAGGAGGACAGGCTCGTCGCCAAGCTGGCGGACGTCATGCCGCACGCGCCCACCCGCCCGCACCCGGACACGCCGCGCTTCGTCACGCTCAGCACTGTCGGGTTCAAGCTGGACGCGCTGGCCGACCACCTGCGCGACGTCATGGACAACCGGCAGATCCCGACGCCGCGGCTGGTCAAGCCGGCGCGCAAGGTCGGGCTGTGGGGGTCGTACCTGCTGGGCACGACCTACAAGCGGCCGGACAGCGAGGTCAGCGGCTGACGTTCCCGGCGTACGCGCTCGCGCCGCGCAGGCGCGCGCGCACGGCGACGTGCAGCGGTGCGAGCGTGACGCCGAGCTGCGCGCGCAGCAGCCGGCGGTAGCGCAGGACTCCGGCGATCCCGACCGCCCACGCGGCGTACTGCAGGGCGAACGCCGTCTTGAGGGCGCCGAGCGAGTACGTCGCGCTGCCCGCCGGGGTGAGCAGGTCGAGCACCACCCCGATGCCGAGCACGAGGGTCAACGACGCGACGAAGCCGCCGACGTTGACGACACCGCTCGCGCTGCCGAGCCGCGCGGCGGGCACCGTGGTGCGCGCGTAGTCGAAGCCGATGAGCGAGCCGGGCCCGTTGGTGCTCAGCACGAGCACGAGGAGCACGAGCAGCGGCAGCGGCGCGCGCCCGGGCCACAGCAGCACGGCCGTCCAGGTCATCGCGGTGCTGCCGACGATCCCGAACACCAGCGCGGACCGGCGCAGCGGCCAGCGCCCGCAGGCCGCTCCGATCAGCGGTCCGACGACCATGCTTGCGACGACGAGCAGCGTGAGCAGCCCCGCGGCGGTGCCGGGCGCGAGCCCCTGGCCCGCGGTGAGGAACGGGAAGCCCCACAGCAGTCCGAAGACGGTCGCCGGGAACTGCGTGGCGAGGTGGGTGCAGAAGCCGAGTCGCGTGCCGGGCTCGCGCAGCGTGAGCGCCAGGTCGCGGCGCACCTGCACGGTGCTGCGCGCCGGCCGGAGCGGCGTCCCGGGCGGGGTGTCGCGGAGCGCGACGGCGACGAGCACCGCGACGAGCACCCCGACCGCCGCCGCACCGGCGAAGGTCACCGCCCAGCCTGTCGTGCCCAGCAGCGCGACGAGCGGGTATGCGGCGAGCACCTGCCCGGCCTGGCCGAGCAGGCCGGTCAGCTGCGTCATCAGCGGGACCCGGGTGTCCGGGAACCACGCCGACACGACGCGGAGCACGCTGATGAAGGTCATGGCGTCGCCGGCGCCGACGAGCACGCGCGCGGCGACCGCCGTCGGCACGTCCGGAGCGAGCGCGAGCGCGAGCTGGCCGACGGCCATCGTCAGCGCGCCCGCCACGATCACCCGGCGCGAGCCGACGCGGTCGACCGCGACGCCGACCGGGATCTGCAGCGCCGCGTAGACCGCGAGCTGCAGCACGACGAACAGCGCCAGCGCCGAGGCGCTCGCGGAGAAGCGCTCCTGCGCCTCCAGCCCGGTCACGGCGAGCGACGAGCGGTGGAACACCGCGACGACGTACGCGACGAGCGCGACGCCCCAGACCAGCCAGGTGCGGGGCTGCGGTGGGGCGGCGGAGGTCACCTGCGCGGAACGGCGTCGCAGGGGGCCCGCTTCCCCGTCAGTGCTCGTGAGGCCGCTCACTCGGCAGGCGCCAGGCGCGCAGGTCGCTGTGCTGCCCGCCGGTGCTGCGCACCAGCGCGACGTCGTCCCACACCCCGTCGGGCCCCTCGTACGCGAGCACGGCCTCCGGCACCGGACCGCCGCCCCGGCCGAGGGTGAGGTGCGGCCGCCAGCTCCCCGCGTCGAGCCGCAGGCCGGCGG
>JALYNK010000416.1 GCA_030773235.1 Actinomycetota bacterium
TCCCTGGTGCTGCTGGGCTCCGGGCCGGACGCGCTGCCCTCGCCGCGCGCCGACGTGCTCCGGCTGCTGCGACCTGTCGTGGAGCAGGCCGGGCTGGCTGCGGTGGCGGACGCCAGCGATGGTAGCCACTGGGGGGGAACCCCCTCCCAGGCATCCTTCTTGACCGAAGCGCTCGCCGACGCCGACCGCAAGCGCGGGCCCCAACCGGCCGAGGTGCGCGCCTTCCTTCGCGAGCGCCTGCTCCGCGGCTCGGCCGCCGCGCTCGTCGCGATGGCCGACGCGCTGCTCGGCGAGCCCGACCGCGTCGACGCGCTCGCCGCGACCCGCGTGCCGGTGCTCGTCGCTCACGGCGAGGACGACGACGCGTGGTCGCCCGCCGTGCAGCGGGTGATGGCCGACCGCCTCGGTGCCGCGTACGAGGTGGTGCCGGACGCGCTGCACTCCCCCGCCGCGGAGAACCCCGACGGGACCGCGAAGGTGCTGCTGGCCTTCTGGGGCTGAGGGACCAGCAGGCGGCCGGGCCGGCCGCGGGCTGGCAGGCGCGGCCGGCTCAGGCGAAGCCGGGCTCGCCCTCCGGGTCCTCGGGCGGCCGGGTGCCGTCCTCCTCCGGGGCGCGCTCGCCCTGTCCGGGCGCCTGCCGCGGCCCCGGATCGGTGCTCACGACCCCCGGCACGTCCTCGTGCGGCTCGGTCCGGCCGGCGCCGTCGGACTGCTGCGCGACCTCGAAGGCCCAGATCGTGCTCCCGGTGGCCGCCGGGCCCGAGCCCGCGGGCCGGTCGCTCGCCTGCGCGTGGCCCTGCCCGAACGCCTGCGACTCGCGCCAGGCGGTGAAGTCGGCCTCGCTGCGCCAGCGGGTGTAGACGAGGTAGTCGGTGGTCCCCTGCACCGGCCGCAGCAGCTCGAAGTGCTCGAACCCGGGCGCCGAGTCGACCGCCCCCTGCCGGCCGGCGAAGCGCTGCTCCAGCGTGGCGCCGGCACCCTCCGGCACGGTCAGCACGTTGATGGCGACGTAGCTCATGCCGTACGTCGTGCTCCGCGCCCGGCGGCCCCAACCACCCGGGTGCGGCCGCCCTGTGAGCGGCGGCGCGGTGTCGATTCGCTCCCGCGGGGGACGCTGAGGACTCCCGCCCAGCCCGTTCCGAGGACCTCCGGTGGACCTGCCCCGCACCCCCGCTCCGCCTCCCGTGGTGGCCGGTCGCTACCGCGTCGGTCGGCTGCTCGGCCGGGGCGGCATGGCCGACGTGTACGCCGCCGTGGACGAGCGCACGGGCGACGAGGTGGCGGTGAAGCTGTTCCGGGACCCGGCCGGGCACGACCCCGAACGGTCGGTCGCCGACGAGGCGCGCACCCTCGCCCGGCTCCGGCACCCCGGTCTCGTCGCCCTGCTCGACGCCGGTGAGGACGACGGCTGGCCGTACTGCGTGATGACCCTCGTGGACGGCCCGACGCTCGCGCAGCGCATGGCGGACGGACCGCTGGACCCCGCCGAGACCGCTCGGATCGGGGCTGCGGTCGCGGCGGCTCTGGCGCACGTGCACGCGCAGGGCGTGGTGCACCGCGACGTGAAGCCGGCCAACGTTCTGCTCACCGCGGACGGCCGCCCGCTGCTCGGCGACTTCGGCATCGCCCGGCTCGTCGACGCGACGCGGGTGACGCGCACCAGCCTCACCATGGGCACGGCGAGCTACCTGGCACCGGAGCAGGTCACCGGCGGGCACCTCGGTCCGCCCGTCGACGTGTACGGGCTGGGCCTCGTGCTGCTCGAGTGCCTCACCGGGCGCCGCGAGTACCCGGGGCCGGCACTGGAGTCGGCGCTGGCACGGCTGCACCGCCGGCCGGCGCTGCCCGCCGACCTGCCTGGAGGCTGGGCGGCGCTGCTCGAGCGCATGACCGCGGACGACCCCGCGGCGCGGCCGACCGCAGGTGACGCCGCGGCTGCGCTCGCGGTGCTCACCGCCCGCCCCGACGCGCCGCGGTCGGCCCTGCCGCTCGCTCCTGCGGCGCAGGAGGACGACGGCAGGGCGTTCCCGGTCGACCTGCCGGCGGTCCCGGCACCCCGCACCCGCCAGCGGCGGCGCCGGGCCGGGCTCGTCGGCGCACTGCTGCTCGCTCCCGCGGCCGTCCTCGCCACGCCGTCGGCGCTCTGGTCGGGCACGGCAGCCAGCGGCACCGGAGGTGCGGCCGCGGCGCCCGCCGCGACGGCGACGATCCCGGCTCCGGTCGGCACGAGCG
>JALYNK010000417.1 GCA_030773235.1 Actinomycetota bacterium
GCACACCCGGCGGGCGCCGGACGCGGTGTGCAGCTTGGCGAGGCTCGCCAGCCCCAGCGTCACGCGACCCTCGTCCTGCAGCTGCGCGAGCCGGAAGCACAGCGTCTGCATGCTCGTGATGTCCGCGAGCATGTGCGAGAGCTTGTCCTGCACGAGCTGGAAGGACGCGATCGGGCGGCCGAACTGCTTGCGCTGCCCGGCGTACGCCACTGCGCACTCGTACGCGGCGATCGCGTGCCCGAGGCCCTCCCACGCCACGGTCTGCCGGCTGGTGGCGAGCACGCGCGACGTGTCGGCGAAGCTGCGGGAGCCCTCGAGCCGTGCCTCGGCCGGCACCCGTACGCCGGTCAGGGTGATCTCGGCCTGCCAGAGCGCGCGGTTCGCCGTCTTGTTGGTGATCGCGCGTGCCTCGTACCCGGGGACCTCGCCCTCGGAGCGGTCGACGACGAAGCCGCCGACCTTGCCGTCGTCGTCGCGCGCCCAGACGACGACGGTGTCGGCCAGAGTGCCGTTGCCGATCCAGCGCTTGCGCCCGTCGAGGACGTAGTCGCCGCCGTCGCGCCGGGCGCGGGTCTCCAGAGCGACGACGTCGGAGCCGTGCTCCGGCTCGGTGAGCGCGAACGCGCCGAGCGCGTCGAGCCGGGCCATCGGCGGCAGGTAGCGCTGCTTCTGCTTCTCGGAGCCGAGCGTGGCGATCGCGTTCATCGCCAGCCCGGTGTGGACGGCGTGGAACGTGCTGAGACTGCCGTCGGCGCGGGCCAGCTCGACGCTCACCAGCCCGTCGGCCACCGCGGACAGTCCCGGGCAGCCGTAGCCGGAGATGGCGCCGCCGGCGATCCCGAGGTCGGCGAACCCGCCGAGCAGCTCCCGGGGGAACTCCCCGCGCGACCAGTAGTCGTTGACGACCGGCAGGACCTCCTTGTCGGCCCAGGTGCGCACCCGGTCGCGCACCGCCCGCTCCTGCTCGGTGAGCAGCTCGTCCAGCAGGTAGAAGTCGGTGCCCTGCGCCCTGCCGATGTCGCTGCCGATGTCGCTGCCGATGTCGTCCACCGTCATGAGACCGCTCCTCGCGCCGCGCCCGGCCCGCTCCTTCCCTGCGCCCGGGTGCGCACGCGCTGTGCGGCGTTGCCGGCGGCTCGACGTACGCGCTGCCGGCTGGCAGGAGCCTGTGAGTCCGGGGTCCCGTGCGTGGCGACCGGGCGGGCAGTCGCCGCGCCCAGCATGCTCGCTGCGAGTACGCGCGGCCCGCGCGCGGCCGACGGCGGGGAAGGTTGCGGCGATGACGACGGAGGCGCTGCCCGCCGGGCTGTCGCAGGCCGAGGCGCAGGAGCGCCTGCGGGCCGGGCTCGGCAACGGTGTGCGGTCGACGTCGTCGCGCAGCTACACATCGATCCTGCGCGCGAACCTCTTCACCTTCTTCAACAACCTCCTGTTCGTCATCGGCGTCGCACTGCTGGCGCTCGGGCGCACCAACGACGCGGTGGTCAGCGTCGGCCTCGGCCTGCTCAACGCGGTCATCAGCTCTGCGCAGGAGCTGCGCGCCAAGCGCACCCTCGACCGGCTGCGCCTGCTGCAGCGCGCCCGCTGCCGGGTGGTGCGCGACGGGCAGGAGCGCGAGGTCGAGCCCGAGCAGGTCGTGCAGGGCGACCTGCTGCGGCTCACCGCCGGCGACCAGGTCGTCGTGGACGGGCCGGTGGTCGGACCGGGGCGCCTGGAGCTCGACGAGTCGCTGCTCACCGGCGAGTCCGACCCCGTCGTCAAGACCGCGGGCGACCTGGCGCTGTCCGGGACGGCCTGCCTGACCGGCACGGCGCTGCAGCGAGCGGAGGCGGTCGGCGCCGCGAGCTCCGCGGCGAAACTCACCGCGGCGGCCCGGACGTGGACGCCCACGCGCACGCCGCTGCAGGCCCGCATCGACCTCGTGGTGCGCGCGGTCATGGTGCTCGTGGCGCTGATCAGCGCGGCGATCCTGCTGCAGGCGGCGCTGGAGGGGCTGTCGCTGCTGCGCGTCGTGCAGACGTCCGCGGTGCTGTCCGGGCTCGTGCCGTACGGGCTGTTCTTCCTCGTCAGCGTGTCGTACGCGGTCGGCGCCGCCGCGCTGGTCAAGCAGGGCGCGCTGGTGCAGCAGCTCAACGCGGTGGAGGCGCTGAGCAACGTCGACGTCGTCTGCACCGACAAGACCGGCACGCTCACCACCGGCCGGCTCGGCCTGCAGGAGGTCGTCCCCGTC
>JALYNK010000418.1 GCA_030773235.1 Actinomycetota bacterium
AGCCCGACCTCGGGCAGGTCGAGCGCGTCCAGCAGGCCGAGCAGGTCGCCCGCCAGCTGCTCCTTGTCGTAACCGCCGCGCGGCACGCTCGTCCAGCCCTGCCCCCGCAGGTCGGGCATGACCACGCGGTAGCTGTCCGTCAGCAGCGGCACGAGAGCGCGCCACGCGTACCAGTGCTGCGGCCACCCGTGCAGCAGCACGAGCGGCGGACCGTCCCCGGCCTCGGCGACGTGCACGTCCAGGTCGCCGACGCGGACGGTGCGGTGCGTGACGCCCGCGACGGACGGCAGCGGCAGGCTCATGGCGCGGCTCTGCCCCCTGCGGTCGCGGCGACGCCCGTACGACCGGCCGTGGTGCTCGCCGGGCGCGTGCAACGGCGGGAGGGCGTCCGGTACGTGCACCGCGTGCGGGGACCTCGCCGCGGGCAGGGGGAGGACGTGACCGCACCCCCGACCCCTGCGACCGTCGCGCCCGGGCCGGTGGCGGCCGCGCTGGCCGGTCTGCGCGACGCCGTCGCCGGGCTGCAGCTCGGCCTGGAGCTGCCCGAGGCGCCCGACGCGCGCCGCTCCGCCCGGTCGCTCGTCGAGCAGGTCGACGACTACCTGCTGCCGCGCCTGGCGCAGCTCGACGCGCCGCTGCTCGCCGTCGTGGGCGGCTCGACCGGGGCCGGCAAGTCCACCCTCGTCAACAGCCTGCTCGGTGCGCAGGTGTCGCCGGCCGGGGTCCTGCGCCCGACGACCCGGGCGCCCGTCCTGGTGTGCTCTCCCGACGACCGCGGCTGGTTCTCCGGAGACCGGGTCCTGCCGCACCTGGCCCGGGTCACCGGCACCGGCGCGGACAGCGGGCCCGGGACGCTCCGGCTCGTCGACCTGCCGCAGCTGCCGAGCGGCCTGGCGCTGCTCGACGCGCCCGACGTCGACTCGGTGGTCGCCACCAACCGCGACCTGGCCGCCCAGCTGCTGGCCGCCGCGGACCTCTGGCTGTTCGTCACCACCGCGGCCCGCTACGCCGACGCGGTGCCGTGGGACGTGCTGCGCACCGCTCACGAGCGGGCCACCGCGCTCGCCGTGGTGCTCGACCGCGTCCCGCCCGAGGCCGTGGCGGAGGTGGCCGGCGACCTGCGGGCGATGCTCGCCCGCGCCGACCTGGCCGGCGCGCGGCTGTTCGTCGTCGAGGAGCGGCCCCTGCAGGACGGCCGGCTGCCCGACGACCAGGTGCGGCCGGTGCGCGACTGGCTGCTCGGGCTGGCCGCCGACGCGGAGGCGCGTGCCGCGGTCGTGCGCCAGACGCTCGACGGAGCGCTCGACAGCCTCGGTGCGCGCGTGCAGGCGCTCACCGGTGCCGTCGCCCGGCAGGAGGACGCCGCGCAGGCGCTCAGCGGTGCGGCGGAGGCGGCGTACCGCAGCGCCTGCCAGGAGGTCGACGAGGGCGTGCGCTCCGGCACCCTGCTGCGCGGCGAGGTGCTGGCCCGCTGGCAGGACTTCGTGGGCACCGGCGAGTGGATGCGCAACCTCGAGTCGCAGATCGGCCGCCTGCGCGACCGGCTCACCGCGGCCATCACCGGCCGGAGCGCGGCGACCGACGAGATCACCGGCGCGCTGGAGTCGAGCGTCGAGCAGCTGCTGCGGGCCGCGGCGGACCGGGCGGCCGAGCGGACGGTCACCGCGTGGCGCGGCACCGCCGGCGGGCCCGAGCTCCTGGCCGGCCGTGACCGCGAGCTGGAGCGCGTGTCTCCCGGCTTCGCGGAGGCGGCGGCCGCCGAGGTGCGGTCGTGGCAGGGGTACGTGCTCGACCTCGTCCGGGACGAGGGCGAGGACAAGCGCTCGACCGCCCGGGCGCTGTCGCTCGGGGTCAACGGCGCCGGGCTGGCCGTCATGATCGCGGTGTTCGCGCACACCGGCGGGCTCACCGGCAGCGAGGTGGCCGTCGCCGGCGGGACGAGCGCGGTGGGGCAGCGCCTCCTCGAGGCCGTGTTCGGCGACGCCGCCGTCCGCTCGCTGGCCGCCCGGGCGCGGGAGGACCTGCTGGAGCGCACCGACCGGCTGCTCACCGCGGAGCGGGAGCGCTTCCACGCGCTGGCGGCCGCGGCAGGCCCCGAGCCGTCGACCTCGGAGCAGCTGCGCGCGGCGTTCGCCAACCTGACCGCGGCCCGCCGGAGCGGCCGGTGAGCCGCGGTGCCGTCGCCCTGCCGGACCGGCTGGGCGGGCTGCGCGACGC
>JALYNK010000419.1 GCA_030773235.1 Actinomycetota bacterium
CCGTCGCCCACGGGGCGGGGCGTCCGCGCCCGGCTCGCCCGGCTCACCGCGACCCGGCCGGGCGGCACCCCGCCGGTGCTCGAGCCCCTGGTCCAGAGCGTGCGCGAGGCCCACCCCAAAGCCGACCTGCGGCCCGTGCTGCGGGCGTACGAGATCGCGCGGATCGCCCACGAGGGGCAGTACCGGCGCAGCGGCGACCCGTACATCACGCACCCGCTCGCCGTCACGACGATCCTCGCCGAGCTCGGCATGGACGTCACCACGCTCGTCGCGGCGCTGCTGCACGACACCGTCGAGGACACCTCGACGACGCTCGAGCAGGTCCGGGAGGAGTTCGGCGACGACGTCGCGCACCTCGTCGACGGTGTGACGAAGCTCGACAAGGTCAAGTTCGGCGACGCGGCGGAGGCCGAGACCATCCGCAAGATGGTCGTGGCGATGGCCCGGGACCCGCGGGTGCTCGTCATCAAGCTCGCCGACCGGCTGCACAACATGCGCACCCTGCGCTTCCTGCCGCCGCACAAGCAGGAGCGCAAGGCGCGCGAGACGCTCGACATCTACGCGCCGCTGGCCCACCGGCTCGGCATGAACACCATCAAGTGGGAGCTCGAGGACCTCGCGTTCGCGACGCTCTACCCGAAGCGGTACGACGAGATCGTGCGCCTGGTGGCCGACCGCGCGCCGTCGCGCGACACGTACCTCGCGAAGGTCGTCGAGCAGGTCCAGGCCGAGCTGCGCCGCACCCGCGTTCCCGCCACGGTCACCGGCCGGCCCAAGCACTACTACTCGATCTACCAGAAGATGATCGTCCGCGGCCGCGAGTTCACCGACATCTACGACCTCGTCGGGATCCGGGTGCTCGTCGACTCCGTCCGCGACTGCTACGCGGCGCTCGGCGCGATCCACGCGGTGTTCTCGCCCGTGCCCGGGCGGTTCAAGGACTACATCGCGATGCCCAAGTTCAACATGTACCAGTCGCTGCACACCACGGTGATCGGGCCGGAGGGCAAGCCCGTCGAGATGCAGATCCGCACCGTCGAGATGCACAAGCGCGCGGAGTACGGCATCGCGGCGCACTGGAAGTACAAGGAGGGCGCCGGCGGACCGGCGCGGGGCGACGACATGGCGTGGCTGCGCCAGCTGCTGGACTGGCAGAAGGAGGCGGCGGACCCCTCGGAGTTCCTCGACGCGCTGCGGTTCGACCTGAGCTCCGGCGAGGTCTTCGTCTTCACCCCCAAGGGCGACGTCGTGCCGCTCCTCAGCGGCGCGACGGCGGTCGACTTCGCGTACGCCGTGCACACCGAGGTCGGCCACCGCTGCATCGGCGCGCGGGTCAACGGACGCCTGGTCCCGCTCGAGTCGGTGCTGCAGAACGGCGACGTCGTCGAGATCTTCACGAGCAAGGCCGAGAGCGCCGGTCCGTCCCGCGACTGGCTCGGCTTCGTCAAGACCCCGCGTGCCCGCAACAAGATCCGGCAGTGGTTCGCCAAGGAGCGCCGCGAGGACGCCGTCGAGGCCGGCAAGGAGGCCATCAGCCGGGCCATGCGCAAGCAGGGCCTGCCGCTGCAGCGGGTGCTCGGCGGCCACGCGCTGCCCGCGCTCGCCAAGGAGCTGCGCCTGGCCGATGTCACGGCCCTCTACGTCGAGGTCGGCGAGGGCCGGCTGTCCGCGCAGTCGGTCGTGCAGAAGGTGGTGGCCGCGCTCGGCGGCACCGAGGAGGCGATCGACGACCTCCCCACGACCGCCGTGCCGGCCCGCGAGCGGCCGCGCAGCACCACCACCGACCCCGGCGTCGTGGTCAAGGGCGTCAGCGACGTCTGGGTGAAGCTCGCCCGCTGCTGCACCCCGGTGCCCGGTGACGACATCGTCGGGTTCGTGACCCGCGGGCGCGGGGTGTCCGTGCACCGCGGGGACTGCGCGAACGCCGGGCCGCTGCTGGCCACCGGCGAGCGCGTCGTCGACGTCGAGTGGGCGCCCACGGCCGGCTCGCGCTTCCTCGTCGCGATCCAGGTCGAGGCGCTCGACCGCACCCGGCTGCTGAGCGACGTCACGCGGATGCTCTCCGACGCGCACGTGAGCATCGTGTCGGCGACCGTGACCACGACCAGGGACCGCGTCGCGGTCTCGCGCTTCACCTTCGAGATGGCCGACCCCAAGCACCTGGGGCACCTGCTCACGCAGGTCCGCGCCGTCGAGGGCGTCTACGACGC
>JALYNK010000420.1 GCA_030773235.1 Actinomycetota bacterium
CCGTGCCCGACGTCGCGGCCGCCGCCGACGCCGTGATCGAGGCCGATCTCGGCAGCCAGGACGCGGCGTTCCGCGTCGAGCAGGCCGAGGGCCACGAGCTGCAGTGGTACGCGACGCAGGAGATCGGCCCGCTGCTCGAGCTCGGCTGACCGCCGTCCGTTGCCAGGCGGCTGTCAGGAGCCCGACCTAGCCTTGTCCCGGTGGGACGAGCGAGCTGGCGGTGGGCGGTGGTGGCCGCGCTCGTCGGGCTGCTGCTGAGCCTGCCCGGCCTCGCCGGGCTGCTGCCGTCCGACGCGTCCAGCGACCTCACCGCCGCGCAGCTGCTCGAGCGGGTGCGCCGGGGAGACCGGGTGGCCTTCTCCGGCTACGGCGAGGTGCGCGGCGACCTCGACCTGCCCGACATCCGCGAGCTGCGCACCCTGCCGGCCACCATCGGCGAGACCACTCGCCTGCGCACCTGGTGGCGCGGCCCGTCGCAGCACCGGGTCGACACGCTGACCCTCACCGGCGAGGTCGACGTCGTCACCGGCACCGCGCCGAGCGGCGAGGACCAGCGGACCACCTGGGACTCCGAGCGGCGCCGCGCCACCGTGCTCGTCGGCGAGCAGAGCGTGCGGCTGCCGGTCGGCGCCGATTTGCTGCCCAACGCGCTCGGCGCGCGCCTCGCCCGCGCGGAGGGCGTCGTCCCGACGCTGCTCCACGACCAGCGCGTCGCCGGACGCCCCGCCGCTGGCCTGCGCCTGTCGCCGCCCGACCCCACGACCACCACCGTCTCCCACGTCGACCTCTGGGTGGAGCCCGGCACGGGGCTGCCGCTGCGTGTCGAGGTGCACGCGGCCGGTGCCCCGCGGGCGTCGATCACCTCGCTGCTGCTCGACCTCGACCTCACCCCGCCCGCCGCCGAGCGCACGCGCTTCGAGATCCCGCGCACCGCCCGGGTCAGCAACGACCGCGCCCGCGACCTCGCCGCGCTCGCCGACCGCGAGTCGCCGTACCAGCTGCCGGGCAGCCTCGCCGGCCTCCCGCGCGCCGACCGGGTCGAGGGGCTCGGCGGCGGCGTGGGGACGTACGGCGAGGGCTTCACGGCGCTCACCGTCGTGCCGCTGCCGCCGGGCACCGCCGCCGACGTCGCCCGTCGCATCGCCCGCGCCCAGCCCTCGGCGCTGCGCACCGACGGTGCGGTCGTCGTCGGCACGCCGCTGCTGCAGGTGCTGCTCGCGGTGCGCGGCGGCCGCGGCTACCTGCTCGCCGGCAGCGTCCCGGAGCCGGTGCTGCTGCGCGCGCTGGCCGCGCTCGAGGCGGACCCGCCGCCGCTGCGGGCGGGCGCGTGACCGACCCCGTGATCAGGACGACCCGGCTCGTCAAGCGGTACGGCCGCGTGACTGCCGTGGACGGCGTCGACCTCGACGTGCGCGAGGGCGACCGCTACGGCTTCCTCGGCCCCAACGGGTCCGGCAAGACCACGACCGTGCGCATGCTCCTCGGGCTCGTGCTGCCCACGTCCGGCGCGGTGGAGCTGCTGGGCCGGCCCATGCCGCGCGCCCGCGGCGAGGTGCTGCCGCAGGTGGGGGCGCTCATCGAGGGCCCCGCGGCGATCAGCCACCTGTCCGGCCGCGCCAACCTGCGGCTGTACGACGGCGCCGGCTCCGGCCCGCGCTCCGGCCGCCGGCAGCGGGTCGAGGAGGCGCTGGAGCGGGTCGGGCTGGCCGGCGTCGACGACCGGCCGGTCAAGGCGTACTCGCTCGGCATGCGGCAGCGGCTGGGCCTCGCCGCCGCGCTGCTGCACGCGCCCCGGCTGCTCGTCCTCGACGAGCCGACGAACGGCCTCGACCCCCGTGGCATCGCCGAGATCCGCGAGCTGCTCGTCGAGCTGAACCGGGCCGGCACCACGGTCTTCCTGTCGAGCCACCTGCTCGCCGAGGTCGAGGCGCTGTGCACGCGGGTCGGCGTGCTCGACCGGGGCCGGCTCGTCGCGCAGGACGAGCTGGCCCGGCTCGTGATGCCCACTGGCCGCCACGACCTCGTGACCCCGGACGTCGCGCTGGCCGCCCGGCTGCTCGGCCGCTCGGTGACCGGCGTCGACTGCGACCGGCTGCGCGTGCGCACCGACGACCCGGCCGAGCTCGTCCGGTGCCTGGTCGAGGAGGGGGTCCGGGTGTGCAGCCTCGCGCCCGAGCGGCGCACGCTGGAGGACGTCGTGCTCG
>JALYNK010000421.1 GCA_030773235.1 Actinomycetota bacterium
AGGACGCACGCCGCGCGCGGGCGCCTCGGGCTCAACCGTCCGGTGCACTGCCGCAGGGGGAGCGCCTCGTGCAGGGCGGCGAGGGCCAGTTCGGCGGCGCGCGGGCTGCCGAACGGACCGAGGTGCACCGTGTCGTCGCGGACCGACCGCACGAGGGACAGCCGCGGGTACGTCTCCGCGGTCAGGCGGAGCCACAGCGCCCGCTCGGGGAACTTGCTGCGCCGGTTGTACTTCGGCCGGTGCTCGGCGATGAGCCGCAGCTCGCGGACCTCGGCCTCGAGCGCGGTGGTGCACACCACCGGATCCACGCGCTCGGCGCAGGCGACCATCTCGGCCATCCGGGTGCGGGTCTCGGACGCCGTGAAGTACTGCCGGACGCGGGCGCGGAGGTCGACGCTCTTGCCGACGTACAGCACGCGGTCCTGCGCGTCGCGGAAGAGGTACACCCCCGGCAGCCGGGGGAGCGCATCGGCGAGGTGCCGCTTGCGGCGCTGCGCGGGGGTGACCTGCGAGGTGAAGGACTGCAGCTCCTCCAAGGTCTGCACGCCCAGGTTGCCGAGGCGGGCCAGCAGGCCGTGCAGCACGTCGACGGTCGCCTGGGCGTCGGCGAGCGCGCGGTGGCACGGCTCGGTGGCGGTGCGGAACAGCCGGGCGAGCGTGGCCAGCTTGCAGTCGGGCGCCTCGTCCCGGGTGAGGACGCGCCGCGCGAGACGGGCGGTGTCGAGGGACGTGGGCGCCGGCCAGCGCGCGCCCACCTGCTCGCACCCGGCGCGCAGGAAGCCGAGGTCGAAGGGCGCGTTGTGCGCGACGAGCACCGCGCCGCGGCTGAACTCGAGGAAGGCCGGCAGCGCCGCGGCGACGTCGGGCGCCTGCGCGACCATCGCGTCGGTGATCCCGGTCAGGACGGCGATGAACGGCGGGATGGCACGTGCCGGGTTGACGAGCGTCGCGAACTCGCCGAGCACCTCGCCGCCCCTGACCTTGACCGCCCCGATCTCCGTGATCGCGCAGTCACGCGCCGAGCCGCCGGTCGTCTCCAGGTCGACGACCACGAACGTGACCTCGCGCAGGGGCGTCCCGAGCTCGTCGAACGACGTCTGCACCGCGCGCGGCGGGGGCGCCGGGGCGCGGCCGGCGGCGGGCGGAGCTGCGGCGCGAGGAGCGGGCACGGCGCGGACCGTAGGAGCGGCCACCGACAGGACCGGCTCGGCGCGCCGACGTCGCGGGAGCGCGCCGGGCGTCCGCTCGGAACGCGGGCCGTAACCTGACGGCCGTCCCACGTCCGCGGAGGTGCCGGTGCCCGTCGCCCAGCCCGGGCCCGACACCCGGTGGCGCTGCGTGCAGTGCGGCAACCTGACGCGCTTCGACGTCACGCGCTCGACGCGGGCGCAGGAGTACGTCCACGTCGACCTGTCGGGGCACCAGGTCGTCGAGGAGCGCGAGGTGCTGGTCGACTCGGCCGACTCCGTGCGCTGCCGGTGGTGCGGGGCGGTGGACCAGGTCGAGGTGGTCGCCCGACCCGGCGCCTGAGACGTCGTGGCCGCGCAGGAGCCGGCACCGGTCGTCGTGCTGCCGGAGCCCGTGCGGCAGCGCGTCGTCGCGGTCGCCGCCGAGCACGTCGGGGCGCTGGCGCCCGAGGACGTACCGGCGCCGCTGCGTGCGGTCGCGCGGTTCACGCCCGGCAAGCGCGCCCGCCTCGGCGCCCTCGCACTGGCTGCCGCGCTCGAGACCGACGACTTCCGCGAGCAGGTGGCCGAGCGCGTCCGGGCCGCGCAGCCGGAGCTCACCGACGCCCTCGAGCAGGGACGCACCCTGCCCGCCGCTGCGCCGGAGGACGTGGCCGCGGCGGCGTACCTGTTCCGCTCGGCGGGCTGGCAGGAGCACCTGGCGCGCGTCGCCGAGCTCGAGGCGGACCGGGCGGAGCGGGCCGCGGGTGCCGAGCGGGTCGACGTCGAGCGCCGGCTCACCGAGCAGCTGGCCGCCGCGCGCGCCGCCGCCCGCAACGAGGTGGAGCGGGTGCGCACGGACCTGGCCGCGGCGCAGCAGGAGGTGACCGCGCTGCGACGGCGGGTCCGGGAGCTCGGTGACCGCGCGGGCCGGGCCGAGGCCGCCCAGCGGGCGGCGGAGCGGGTGCTGCAGGCGGAGCGGGTGCGGCTGGAGCGCGAGCGCGGCGAGGCGGAGGAGTAGCGG
>JALYNK010000422.1 GCA_030773235.1 Actinomycetota bacterium
CCGCCGCGCCGTGCAGCCGGGCCGACCCGGGCGGCGGGTCCGCGGGCGTCCACTCGGAGCCGTCGGGCGCGTCCGGCCGGTCGACGACCCGCCCGGCGGTGCGACGGCGGGAGGACAGCGGGGTCACGGAGGCCACAACGTCCCGGCGGCTCCGCCGTTTCCCGGGGCCGGGAAGTGGGCGCGTGCGGCCGTACACTCGGCGACACCGGTGAGCGCCCTTCGGCGTGCGCCGCACAACTCCACAGCACCGCTCATCCCGAGGGGCAGAGGGACACGGCCCGACGACGCCCCGGCAACCAGCGCACAACCAGGAGCTCACGCTCGAGGCCCTGCGCCAGGTGCCACGTCCGTCCCGCACGACGTCCGTGCGGGGAAGATGAGGAGAGGCCTCCCTTGACGATCGCTCCCGTACGTCCCGTCGCCGAGTCGCCGGCGGACCGGCTGCTCTGCCGAGAGTGCGGCGCCAGCACCGACCTCGCGCCCGTGCACGTCTGCACGGAGTGCTTCGCCCCGCTCGAGGTGGGCTACGACCTCGACCGGCTGCGCCTGGTCACCCGCGAGAGCATCGCCGCCGGCCCGCACACGATGTGGCGCTACGCCGGGCTGCTGCCCGCCGGCCAGGACCCGGCCACCCGCGTCGACATCGGGGCCGGCATGACCCACCTGCGAGCGGCGCCGAACCTCGCCCGCGCGCTCGGCATGCGCAAGCTCTGGGTCAAGGACGACAGCGGCAACCCGACCCACTCGTTCAAGGACCGCGTCGTGTCGGTCGCGCTGTCGGCGGCCAAGGCCTTCGGCTACACGACGGTCTCCTGCGCCTCGACCGGCAACCTGGCCAACTCCGTCGCGGCGCACGCCACCGCCGCAGGGCTGCGCGCCGTCGTGTTCATCCCGAACGACCTCGAGCAGGGCAAGGTCGTGCAGACGGCCGTGTACGGGCAGACGCTCGTCGCGGTCGAGGGCACGTACGACGACGTCAACCGGCTGTGCAGCGAGATCGCCGAGGCCGAGGACTGGGCTTTCGTCAACGTCAACGTCCGGCCGTTCTACGCCGAGGGCAGCAAGACGCTCGGCTACGAGGTGGCCGAGCAGCTCGGCTGGCGGCTGCCCGAGCAGGTGGTCATCCCCATGGCGTCCGGCTCGCTGCTCACCAAGGTCGACAAGGCCTTCCAGGAGCTCGGCATGCTCGACCTCGTCGACCCGACGCCGTACCGCGTCTTCGGCGCGCAGGCCACCGGCTGCTCCCCGATCGCGACCGCGTACGAGAACGGCTGGGACACGGTCCGGCCGGTCAAGCCGAAGACCATCGCGCGCAGCCTGGCGATCGGCAACCCGGCGGACGGCCCGTACGCCCTCGACGCGGTGCGCCGCACCGGCGGTGCCATGGGCCACGTGAGCGACGAGCAGGTCGTCGAGGGCATCAAGCTGCTGGCCCGCACCGAGGGCGTGTTCGCCGAGACGGCGGGCGGCGTCACGGTCGCGACGCTCCAGCAGCTGCTCGAGCGCGGCGCGGTCGACCCGGACGCTGAGACGGTGCTCTACAACACCGGCGACGGGCTCAAGACCCTCGACGCGGTGGCGGGCGTCGGCCCCACCGCCACGATCGCGCCGTCATACGGCGCGTTCGTCCGCACCGGCCTGGCGTAGCGCTCCTCGCGGGGACGGCCGCCCGGGGGCGCGTCACGCCCCGCCCGCAGACCTGCCGCTGGTCGCGCGGGCGGCGAGCGGGAGCACGGCGACCGCGGCGGCGAGCACGAGGTAGCCGGCGCTCAGCGCGGCGAGCGCGGCGACGCCGGCCACGAGCAGCGGACCGCCCGCGTCGCCGAGCTCGCGGCCGACCTCCGCGCTGCCCATCGTCTGACCGAGCCGCTCGGGCGCGCTGGCGCGGGCCAGCGCGGCGAACGCGAGCGGCGTGAGCAGCCCGGTGCCGGCGCCGACCAGCGGCGCGGCGAGCAGGGGCCCCGGCAGCCCGGGCAGCGCGGCGGCGGCGAGCCCGAAGGCGGTGACGCCGAGCCCCAGCCGGACGCCCGCGCCCACCGGCAGCCGGCCGGCGTCGAGCGTGCGCCCGGCGTACGGCTGGACGAGGGCCGCGGTGAGCGCGAGGACGGAGACCACCGCGCCGGTGGCCACCGGACCGAGCCCCGCGGCGGCGCCCGACACCGGGAGGAAGCCGACGCCGACGGACAG
>JALYNK010000423.1 GCA_030773235.1 Actinomycetota bacterium
CTCCTGCTCGGCCGCGGCGCGGTCGGCGGACAGCCCGCGCACCCGCGCGACGAGCCCGCAGCGCTCACGCTCGGCAGCGTCCGCAAGCCCGCCCGCCCACGCGGGCGCGTTCTCCGGGGACTCCGGCACGTCCACCTGCGCCTGCTGCGCCACCCGGCAGGCCACCGCGTGCAGCTCGTCGCGGGCGCGGTCGCGCCGGCGCTCGGCCTCGCCCGCGCGCTCGCCGAGCGCCGCCGCCGCGCGCTCGAACCGGTCGACGTGGAAGAGCCGCTTGAGCAACCGCTCCCGCTCGGCGTGCTCGGCCTGCAGGAACGCGGCGAACCGGCCCTGCGGCAGCACCACGACCTGGAAGAACTGCGCGGGGTCCATGCCCAGCAGCTCCCGGACCTCGAGACCGACGTCGTCGAGCCGCTGCGTCACCGTCGTCCACGCCTCGCCGACCCGCTCCTCGAGCAGCGCGGTGGGCTGCTCCCGGACCGTCCCGGTGCCACGGGACCTGGGCCGGAGCTGCGGCGGGGTGCGGGTGACGCGCAGCCGCCGACCGCGCGCGCTGAACTCCAGCCGCACGCGGGCGCGCCGGTCGGCCGGCGCGTGGTGGGAGCGCAGGTCGTCGAGCGCCTTGCCGCGCTCGCCCGGCACCTGGCCGTAGAGCGCGTAGCCGATCGCGTCCAGCAGCGAGGTCTTCCCGCCTCCGGTGTCGCCGCAGAGCAGCACCAGACCGCTCTGCGCGAGCTCGTCCAGGTCGAGACGCACAGCGGCGGGAAAGGCCATGAACGCCTCGAGCTCGAGCAGGTGCGGTCTCATGCGGGCACCCGCTCCTCGCGCCGGGCCTGCTCGAGCGCCTCGCGCAGCAGCCGCCGCTCGGCATCCGCCGGCTCGGAGCGCACGTGCGCGACGAACAGCTCGGCCACCTCCTGGTCGCTGCGCCCGCGCGTGCGCTCGGCGTACGACGAGCCGGGAACCGGCAGAACGCCCTCGGGCTCGTGCCGCAGCTCCAGCGCGTACGGGAACCGGCGGCGCAGCGCCGCCATGGCGTCCACCGGACGGACCGGGTCGGTGAGCACCACGCTGACGAAGGCGTCCTCGGCGGTCGCGTGCTCGGGGCGGTCGAGCAGGTCCTGGAGCCGTCCGCGCAGCGCGGTGAGCCGCCGGTGGAGAGGCGCGGGCACGGCCTCGACGCGGGACAGCCCGTGCGGACCCAGCTCGACGAGCCAGCTCAGCTTGTCCGCGCCTGCCTCGGAGAAGGAGTACGGCAGCGGCGAGCCGGAGTAGCGCAGCCCCTCCCGCAGCACCTGGGGCCGGTGCAGATGACCCAGTGCCGTGTAGTCGACACCGTCGAACAGCGCCGCCGGCACCTGCGCGACACCGCCGACCGAGATGTCGCGCTCGCTCTCGCTGGCCCGGCCGCCGGTCACCCAGGCGTGCGCGAGCACGACGGAGCGGCCGCCGCGCGCCCGCCGGTCGGCGTGCACGGCGCGCATCGCCCGGCGCAGCACGCGGGCGTGCGCTCCCGGGGTCGGCGTCAGGTCGTCGGACCCGTCCGGCTCGGCCGGATCGTCCGCCCCGTCGCCGTCTCCGTCGGGCAGCACGCCGCGCACGGCCGCCGGCTCGAGGTAGGGGACCGCGTAGAACGCGACCAGGCCGGTTTCGTCGGACAGCACGAACGGCTCGGCCACCCGCGCGGGGTCGGTGCGCAGCGAGATCGACCGGTCCAGCAGTCCCGCCTTGTCGCCGAGCCGCACCGGCGCGTCGTGGTTGCCGCTGATCGCGACGACTGCCGCCCCCGCGTCGCGGATCCGCGCCAGCGCCTCGGCGAACAGCTGCAGCGCGCCGACCGGCGGCAGCGCGCGGTCGTGGACGTCGCCGGCGTGGACCACCACGTCGACGCGCTCGCGCCGGACGACCTCGACCAGGTGGTCGACCTGCGCGGCCTGCGCCGCCGCGAGGTCGTACGAGTGCAACGACCGGCCGAGGTGCCAGTCGGAGGTGTGCAGCAGCCGCATGGCGCGACCGTAGGTGCGCCGTCCGACAGAACCGGGAAGGCCGCGCGCGACGTGCACCGGCACGGGCCGGCGACGCGCCGGCACCGGTGCGGCGCGACCGGGACAGCGAGGCACGGCGCGCTGAGGCCCTGCACCCGTCAGGCGCACGATCTCCCTCATACCGGACCATGGACGGACCTGCGC
>JALYNK010000424.1 GCA_030773235.1 Actinomycetota bacterium
GCGCAGGAGGCCGCAGCGCGGGCGCTCGGCGAGCACGCCCGCTGGCTCGCCGCGCTGCCCGGCGACGGCGACCCCCGGCTCGGGCCGGAGCTGTTCGCCCGCCGCCTGGCGCTCGTCCTCGACAGCGCGCTGACGCCCGAGGCGCTGTCGGCGGCGGCCCGGGCGCACCTGGACGAGGTCGACGAGGAGCTCCGGCGGCTGGCGCGCGACTGGACCGGCGACGCCGACGACCCGGTCCGGACGGCCCTCGACCGGGTCGCGCAGGACGCCCCGGACGACGCGACGGTCGTGCCCACCGCCCGCCGGGCGCTGGCCGAGGTGACCCGGGCCGTGCGGGACGCCGGGCTCGTGCAGGTGCCGGACGACGCGTGCGAGGTCGTCGTCATGCCGGAGCACCGGCGGGGCGTCGCGGTGGCGTACTGCGACGCGCCGGGCCCGCTGGAGCGCGGCGGCACCACCGAGTACGCGATCAGCCCGACGCCCGCGGGGTGGAGCCCGGCGCGCGTCCGGTCGTTCTACCGCGAGTACAACAGGGCGATGATCGTGAACCTCACCGTCCACGAGGCGGTGCCGGGACACGCGCTGCAGCTCGCGCACGCCCGCCGGTCGCGGCCGCCGACGCGGGTGCGTGCGGTGCTGGCGAGCGGGTCGTTCGTCGAGGGCTGGGCGGTCCACACGGAGGCGCTCATGGCCGAGCGCGGCCTCGGCGGCGTCCCGGTCCGCCTGCAGCAGCTGAAGATGCAGATGCGCATGACCGTCAACGCTCTGTTGGACGCCGGCGTGCACGCGGGCGGCCTGGCGGAGCGGGAGGGGCTGGCGCTGCTCACGCACCGGGCCCGGCAGGAGGAGGGCGAGGCCGTCGGCAAGTGGCGGCGCGCGCTGCTCACCTCGGGCCAGCTGTCGACGTACTTCGCCGGCTGGTACGAGCTCGCGCCGGTGCTGGCGGGCCGCACGTCCTACGACGAGGTGCTCGCGCACGGCAGCCCGCCGCCCCGCGCGCTGCCGGCGCTGCTCACCGGCGGTGCGCGCGCCTGACGGGAGCGGTCCCGCCACGCGGTTAGGCTCGCCGTCCCCGAGCAGCAGCAGGAGCAGCGTGCCCGTCATCGAGGCCGTCGGTGCCCGCGAGATCCTCGACTCGCGCGGCAACCCCACCGTCGAGGTCGAGGTGGCCCTCGACGACGGGACCATCAGCCGGGCGGCTGTCCCGAGCGGCGCCAGCACCGGCCAGTACGAGGCCGTCGAGCTGCGCGACGGCGGTGAGCGCTACGGCGGCAA
The DNA here is from genome assembly GCA_030773235.1 of Actinomycetota bacterium. GTDB lineage: Bacteria > Actinomycetota > Actinomycetes > Mycobacteriales > SCTD01 > JALYNK01. The sequence continues at coordinate 1,276 of JALYNK010000424.1, forward strand.
GGGCGTGCGCGGCGCCGTCGACGCGGTCCTCGACACCGTCGAGGAGCAGCTGGTCGGGCTCGACGCGACCGAGCAGCGGGCGATCGACCAGACGCTGCTCGACCTGGACGGCACGCCCGACAAGAGCCGCCTCGGTGCGAACGCGGTGCTCGGCGTCAGCCTCGCGGTGGCCCGCGCGGCTGCCGACTCGACGGGGCTGCCGCTGTTCCGCTACCTCGGCGGGCCCAACGCCCACCTGCTGCCCGTGCCGATGCTCAACATCCTCAACGGAGGGGCGCACGCCGACACCAACGTCGACGTGCAAGAGTTCATGATCGCGCCGATCGGCGCCGCGAGCTTCGCCGAGGCGCTGCGCATGGGCGCGGAGGTCTACCACGCGCTCAAGGCGGTGCTGAAGCAGCGCGGCCTCACCACCAGCGTCGGCGACGAGGGCGGCTTCGCCCCCGACCTGGCGGCCAACCGCGAGGCGCTCGACCTCATCCTGCAGGCGGTCGGCACCACCGGGCTGGTGCCAGGCCGCGACATCGCGCTCGCGCTCGACGTCGCCGCGTCGGAGTTCTCGGCCGACGGGGCGTACTCGTTCGAGGGCGGCTCGCGCACCGCGGCGCAGATGACGGAGTACTACGCCGACCTCGTCGCGTCGTACCCGATCGTGTCGATCGAGGACCCGCTCGACGAGAGCGACTGGGAGGGCTGGGCCAGCCTCACCGAGGCGCTCGGCGCCCGGGTGCAGCTCGTCGGTGACGATCTGTTCGTCACCAACCCCCTGCGCCTCGCGGACGGCGTCGCCCGCGGCTGCGCCAACGCGCTCCTCGTCAAGGTCAACCAGATCGGCACGCTCACCGAGACGCTCGACGCCGTGCAGCTCGCGCACCGCAGCGGCTACGCCTGCATGATGAGCCACCGG
>JALYNK010000425.1 GCA_030773235.1 Actinomycetota bacterium
CCCTGGCGCTTGGCGCCGGCGCGGCGCTCGCGCTCGCCGTCCTCACCGTCGCCGTCGCCCGCGCCGCGCAGCCGCCCGGGATCCTCGGGCGGCCGCAGGCCCTCGCGGTCGACCTGCTCGTCGCCTGGCTGGCGTACGCCGTCGGGGTCGCCTGCCTGCTGCGCCTGCCGCGCCGGGCGGCGCTCGGCCTGCTCGTCGCGGGAGCGGTCGCGCTGCGGGTGGCCGCGCTGACCCCGGTCGCGCCGACCTCCGACGACCTCTACCGGTACGCGTGGGACGGCCGGGTCGCGGCCGCCGGCACCGACCCGTACCGCTACGCCCCGGACGCGGACGAGCTGCGGCCGCTGCGCGACCCGTGGCTGTGGCCCGATCCGGCCACCTGCGCCGCGCTGGGCCGGACGCCGGGGGAGGAGTGCACCCGGATCAACCGGTCGCACGTGCGCACCATCTACCCGCCGGCGGCGCAGGCGTGGTTCGCCGTGCTGGAGCGGCTGCGGCCGGACGGGGCCCGCGACCGGTTCTTCCAGCTCGCCGGGCTCGGCGTCGACCTGCTCCTCGTCGGCCTGCTGGTCGGCCTGCTGCGCGGCAGCGACCCGCGGTGGGCCGCGCTGTACGCCTGGTCGCCGCTGGCCGCCTCCGAGGCGGTGAGCAACGCCCACGTCGACGGGCTCGCGGTGCTGCTCACCGTGGCAGCCGTCGGGCTGGTGCGGGCGCGCGCTCCGGCGCTCGCCGCGGTGCCGCTCGCCATCGCCGTCCTCGTGAAGCTCGTCCCCGGGGTGCTCGTCCCCCTCGTCTGGCGGTCCCGGCCGGCGCTCGCGGTGCTCGTCGGGCTCGGCACGCTGGCGTACCTGCCGCACGTGCTCGACGTCGGACTGCGGGTCCTCGGCTACCTGCCCGGCTACCTGGCCGAGGAGCGGTACGACGACGGCGGGCGCTTCCTGCTGCTGCCGGCGCCCGGGGCGCTGGCACCGGTCGTCGCGGTCGTGGTGCTGCTCGCGCTCGTCGGGCTCGTGCTGCGGGCGGGCGGGCCGCCCGAGCGGGTCGCGGTCCGCCTCGTCGGCGCGCTGCTGCTCGTCGCGACGCCGGTCCAGCCCTGGTACGCCCTGCTGCTCGTCGCCCTCGCCGCGCTGGCCCGGGAGTGGTGGTGGCCTGCGGTCGGCGCCGCCGCCGTGCCCCTCTACCTCGCCGCCGTGCTCGACGGACCGGTGACCGCCGTCGGCACCGTGTCCTACGCGCTGGCGCTCGTCGTGGTGGTCGCCGGGCTGATGGCCGAGCGGCGCAGCGGGGCAGTCGCGAACGCCCGCACCCCGTCGGCGAACGGCACCGCCGCGGCGAAACCGAGCTCCTGACGCGCCCGGGCCGGGTCGGCCACCACGTGCCGCACGTCGCCCAGCCGGAACTCGCCGGTCACCTGCGGGGCCGGCCCGCCGAACGCGTCGGCCAGCGCCGCGGCCATCTCGCCGATCGTCCGCGGCTCACCGGAGCAGACGTTGAACGCACCGTCGGCGCCGGCCTCCACCGCCAGGACGTTGGCGCGGGCCACGTCGCCCACCCAGACGAAGTCGCGGCGCTGCCCGCCGTCCTCGAACACCCGCGGCGCCTGCCCCCGCTCCAGCGCCGAGCGGAACAACGACGCCACGCCGGCGTACGGGGTGTCGCGCGGCATCCACGGCCCGTACACGTTGTGGTAGCGCAGCGCCGCGACGGTGCCGCCGACCTGTCGGGCCCAGGCGCGCGCCAGGTGCTCCTGCGCGGTCTTGGTCGCGGCGTACACGTTGCGCGGGTCGACCGGAGCGTCCTCCGGCACCGTGCCCGGCTCCAGCGGCTGCGCGCACACGGGGCAGGTCGGCTCGAACCGGCCGGCGGCGAGGTCCTCGTGCCGCCGGGGCCCGGGCCGGACGACGCTGTGGCGCGGGCACGCGTAGCGCCCCTCGCCGTACACGACCATCGAGCCGGCCAGGACGAGCCGCCGGACGTCCCGGCGGGCCATGGCGCGCAGCAGCACAGCGGTGCCGAGGTCGTTCACGCCGACGTAGTCGGGCAGGTCGTAGAGGTCGACCCCGAGACCGACCAGCGCCGCCTGGTGGCACACCACGTCGACGCCCCGGAGCGCCTGCTCGAGCGCCTCGGCGTCGCGCACGTCGGCGCGCAGCAGCGGGGCGCGCGGG
>JALYNK010000426.1 GCA_030773235.1 Actinomycetota bacterium
AAGGAGCTCGCCGAGGCACCGGCCGCCGCGTCGTACGCCGAGGCGCTGCGCGAGCTGTTCGGCCTCGACCGCGCCGCGCCCGCCGCCGTGGCGGTGGCGACCGTCGCGGTGACCCCCGTCGGCGGGGAGGGGCTCGACCCCGCGGCGGCGCTGCAGGCCTCCGAGGCCGCCGCGTCGGTGCGGTCGTGACGGTCCGCCCGTGATGCTGCGGATCCTGGCGGTGCGCTCGTGACGCCGGCGCTGCGGCTCGGCACCCGCGCCAGCGCCCTCGCGCTGGCGCAGTCCGGGCACGTCGCCACGGCGCTGACCGGCCGGTCCGGACGCCCGGTCGAGCTCGTGCACGTGCAGACGCAGGGCGACCTCTCCCGCGACGCCATCGCCGTCCTCGGCGGAACGGGCGTCTTCGTCACCGCCCTGCGCGAGGCGCTGCTCGCCGGCGCCGTCGACCTCGCGGTGCACTCGTTCAAGGACCTGCCGACCGCTCCCGCGCCCGGCCTCGTCGTCGCCGCCGTCCCGCCGCGCGAGGACCCCCGCGACGTGCTCGTCGCCAGGGACGGCCTCACCCTCGGCGAGCTCGCGCCGGGCGTGCGGATCGGCACCGGGTCGCCCCGGCGCGCCGCTCAGCTGCGCGCGCTCGGGCTCGGCCACGTCGTCGAGCCCATCCGCGGCAACGTCGACACCCGCATCGGCTACGTCCGCAGCGGCCGGTACGACGCCGTCGTGCTGGCCCGGGCCGGCCTCGCCCGGCTGGGCCGGCTCGACGAGGCCACCGAGGTGCTCGACCCGCTGCAGATGCTCCCGGCCCCGGCACAGGGGGCGCTCGCGGTCGAGTGCCGTGCCGACGACGCCGCGCTCGTCGAGCTGCTCGCCGCGCTCGACGACCCGACGACCCGGGCGGCGGTGGCCGCCGAGCGGGCGCTGCTCGGCGCTCTGGAGGCGGGCTGCACCGCGCCGGTGGCCGCGCTGGCCGAGGTGGCCGAGGGCGACGACGGACCGGAGATCTACCTGCGCGGCCTCGCCGCCGCGCTCGACGGCAGCGCGCTGGTCCGCCTCTCGGCGACCGGCCCGACGTCCGCCGCGGAGGAGACGGGACGCCGGCTGGCTGCCGAGCTGCTCGACCTCGGTGCGGCCGAGCTCATGGGAGAGGCAGCATGACGACGCGCAGGACCAGGAGTGCGAGCGGTTCGGTCGCGCTCGTCGGCGCGGGTGCGGGGGACCCCGGCCTGCTCACCGTGCGTGCCGCCGAGGTGCTCGGCGACGCCGACCTCGTGCTCGCCGACGCGGACGTCCCGGACGAGGTGCTCCGGCACGTCGGCGCGGACGCCGAGGTGGTGCGCGTCGAGCCGGGCGAGGCCGTCGCGCCCCGGCTCGTCGCGGCGGCCAAGGAGGGCGCGCGCGCGGTCCGGCTCGTCGCCGGCGATCCGCTGGGCAGTGCGAGCGGCGTCCGCGACGCCGAGGCGGTGCTCAAGGGCCGGCAGCGGCTCGAGGTCGTGCCGGGCGTGCCGGCCGCCGTGGCCGCGCCCGCGTACGCCGGCCTGCCTCTGGGCCTGCCGCACACGGTCGCGGGCGGCGGCGACGCCGACTGGCGCGCGCTGGCGGCCGCGCCGGGCTCGCTGGTGCTCACGCTCCCGGTCGCCGAGGTGCCCAAGGCCGCGAGCGCGCTCGTCGAGCACGGGCGCCGCGCCGACACGCCGGTGACCGTCACGGTCGGCGGCACCACGGTCGCCCAGCGCACCGTCGTCACCACGCTCGACGCCGTGGAGACCGACCTCGCCGCCGCCGCGCTGGCGGGCGACGCGGTGGTCGTCGTGGGAGAGGCCGCCAGGCGCGGCGCGCGCATGGGCTGGTACGAGAGCCGCGCGCTGTACGGCTGGAAGGTGCTCGTCCCCCGCACCCGCGACCAGGCCGGCGCGCTGTCGCAGCAGCTGCGCGCGCACGGCGCCCTGCCGGTCGAGGTGCCGACCATCGCCGTCGAGCCGCCCCGCACGCCCGCGCCGATGGAGCGTGCGGTCAAGGGCCTCGTCACCGGCCGCTACCTCTGGGTGGCCTTCACCTCGACCAACGCGGTCCGCGCGGTCCGGGAGAAGCTCGAGGAGTTCGGGCTCGACGCCCGGGCGTTCGCCGGCGTCAAGGTCGCCGCCGTCGGTGACGC
>JALYNK010000427.1 GCA_030773235.1 Actinomycetota bacterium
AGCAGCACCCGCGGGCCGACGACCTCCGCGCCGCGCGTCCGCGCGCGCTCGCGCAGCCCCCGGTCGGCGGTGATCAGCACCGTGCCCGGCCCGGCGAGCGCGGCGAGCAGGTCGTCGCCGGACGCGGAGGCGTGCCGCACCTCGACGTGCGCGTACGTCCCCTCGGCGACGCCCGGCCGCGCCGCGCCCTCCAGCACCACGACGACCTGCACGTCCTCGGTGCCGGCACCGGCGGCGCGGAGGAGGGCGGCCGGGGGAGCGGCGGCGAGCCGCGCCACCAGGCCCCGGGCGGCGCCGGGCCGGTCGCGCCACCAACCGTCCGGGCGCGAGCCCACGACGTTGGCGGCGTCGACGAGCAGCACGGGCACGGTCGCACGCTAGGTCCGGGCGGCAGGATGGACGCGTGACCCAGCGCCGCGCCCTGCCCGTGCCCGAGGGGCTGGACGGCCTGCGCCTGGACGCCGCCCTGTCGAGGCTGTTCGGGCTGTCCCGGACCACCGCGGCCGAGATCATCGAGTCCGGCGGCGCGTCGCTGGACGGCCGGGTGCGGGGCAAGAGCGACCGGGTGCTCGCCGGCGCGAGGCTGGAGGTCGACCTGCCCGAGCCGGACCGGGTGCTGCCGCCGCCCGAGCGCGTCGAGGGGCTGCGGGTCGTGCACGAGGACGACGACATCGTCGTCGTCGACAAGCCGCCCGGCGTCGCCGCGCACCCCAGCCCGGGCTGGACCGGTCCGACGGTCGTCGGCGGGCTCGCCGCGGCCGGGCACCGGGTGAGCACGAGCGGCGCCGAGGAGCGCCAGGGCGTCGTCCACCGGCTCGACGTCGGCACCAGCGGGCTCATGGTCGTGGCCAAGAGCGAGCGCGCGTACACGGTGCTCAAGGACGCGTTCCGCGAGCGCACCGTCGACAAGCGGTACGCCGCCGTGGTGCAGGGTCACCCCGACCCGCTCGTCGGCACGATCGACGCTCCGATCGACCGGCACCCCTCGGCGGCGTACCGGTTCGCGGTCGTCGCGTCCGGGCGCCCGAGCGTGACGCACTACGAGACGGTCGAGGCGTTCCGCTCGGCGGCGCTGCTCGACGTCCGGCTGGAGACCGGCCGCACCCACCAGATCCGCGTGCACATGTCCGCGCTGCGCCACCCGTGCCTCGGCGACCTGACGTACGGCGCGGACCCGGCGCTCGCCCGCCGCCTCGGGCTCGAGCGGCAGTGGCTGCACGCCGCCCGGCTCGGCTTCGCGCACCCGGCGGACCGGCGCTGGATCGAGTTCACCAGCCCGTACCCGCCCGATCTGCAGACCGCGCTCGACCGGCTCGCCTCGTGAGCGCCCCGACAGTGCGCCTCGCAGCGGACGCCGACCTGCCTGCCGTGTACGCGCTGCGCCACGAGGTGTTCGTCGTCGGCCAGGACGTGCCGGAGGTGCTGGAGCGCGACGAGCACGACGCGACCTGCGACCACGCCGTCGCGCTGCTCGACGGCGAGGTGGTCGGCACCGGCCGTCTCGTGGCCCGCGAGGACGGCACCGGCGTGGTCGGGCGGATGGCGGTGGCGGCCGACCGGCGCGGCACGGGGACCGGCGCGGCGCTGCTGGCGCGGCTGGAGGAGCGGGCGCGCGAGCGCGGCCTGTCCGCCGTGGAGCTGCACGCGCAGGTGCACGCCCGGCGGTTCTACGAGCGCGCCGGGTACGCCGCGTTCGGCGACGAGTACGTCGAGGCCGGCATCGACCACGTGAGCATGCGCAAGCAGCTGCGCGGCTGAGCGGTCAGAGGGCGGTGCGGGGCCACGGGACCGCGACGACGCCGCGCTCCGGGTGCCCGCCGGCCGGCACCATCCGCACCTCGTCGGCGGTGACGAGCAGGGGCCGTGCGAAGCCCCGCTCAGCGGGGGCCGTGGCGGTGGCCGCGGCCGGACCGAAGGCCGGGTCGATCAGGGTGAGGTCGGTCCAGCCGCGGGTGCGCATCGGCACCACCGCTGCGGCCAGGCCGCCGGCACGCTCGGCGAGCGCTCGCCGCAGTGACGCCGCGCCGAGCAGCGTGACGACGTCGCAGTCGCCGACCGGGCGCAGCCGGCCGCGCCCGTCGCGGGCCAGCAGCTGCGCGGCGACCTCGCCCCGGCGCTCCAGCAGCGCCCGCGCGGTCGTCCAGGCC
>JALYNK010000428.1 GCA_030773235.1 Actinomycetota bacterium
ACCTCGATGCTCACCGGCAGCTGCACGTAGCAGGCCAGCCCGTCGGGCTGCAGGCCCGCCGCCACCTCCGCCACCCGGGCCGGGTCGTCAACCACGACGACCTCCGCGCCGAGCGAGCGCAGCGCCTCGGCGACCTGCTCCACGCGCTCGTCGCAGCCGGACACCAGCGCCTGATCGGCCATGCTCCGCTCCTCCTGGTCCTCGTCCCGCCCGGGTGCGCCGGGAACACCGGACAGTACGCACCCACTCGGACGAGCGGGCGCTCAGGCGGGCGGGTCGCCGGGGTCCAGCCAGCTGACCAGGTGCTCAGGGGTGAGCGGGCGGCTCACGGCGTACCCCTGCACCCACTCCACGCCCAGATCGGCCAGCAGCCGCAGCTCGGCGTCGGTCTCGACGCCCTCCGCGACGATGGGGCACTCGAGGTCGTGCACGAGGCGCACCAGGCCGGTCACCAGGCGCGCGCCGTGCGCCCCCGACGACAGGCGGCGCACGAAGGACTGGTCGAACTTCAGCCGGTCCAGCGGCAGGTCGGCGAGCGAGGACAGCGAGGAGTAGCCCGTCCCGAAGTCGTCGAGCGCCACGGCGACGCCCGCCGCCCGTACCCGGGTGAGCAGCTCGGCGCCCTCGGCGCTGAGCACCTCCGACTCGGTGAGCTCCAGGCACAGCCGTTCGGCGGGTACGCCGTGCTCGGTGAGCAGGTCGAGCACGAGAGCCACGAAGCCGTCGCTGGCGAGGACGTCCGCACCGACGTTGACGGCGACCTGGACGTCGAGGCCTCGCCGGCGCCAGGAGGCGTTGTCACGCAGCGCGAGGTCGAGGACGACCGCCGACAGCTCGAGCATGAGCCCGGTCTGGCTGGCCAGGGGCAGGAACACCGCCGGGAGCAGCAGGTCCCGGCGGGGGTGCTGCCAGCGGACCAGCGCCTCGACCACCGCCGGCCCACCGGACAGCTCCGGCTGGGCGGGGACCACCGGCTGGTAGTGCAGGCGCAGCTGACGCTCGGACAGCGCCGTGCGCAGTTCCGCGATGTCGCGCAGCCGCACCTCCGCGGCGCCGTCGAGCTCGGGGCGGTACGCCGCCCAGCCCAGCCGCTCCCGCTTGGCGCGGTACATCGCGATGTCGGCCCGGGCAGCAGCGCCGACGGGTCGCTGTCGAGGCCGTGCGCGGCGCCGATGCTCGCCGAGATCGAGGTGCGCGAGGGCAGCGAGGCGAGCGGGCGCTTCACCTCGCGCAGCACCTCGTCGGCGACGTGGGGCGCCGACGCGCCCTCCTCCAGCAGCACGGCGAACTCGTCGCCACCGAGGCGCGCGAGGGTTGCCCTGCCGTGCGCGCCGTCGCGCACCACGCCGTCGAGGCGGCGGGCCACCTCGACCAGCACCTCGTCGCCGACCCCGTGGCCGTAGAAGTCGTTGACGTCCTTGAACCGGTCGAGGTCGACGAGCAGCAGCGCGGCCGAGGCCGCGTCACCGCGCTCGCCCACCGCGTGCAGCCGGTCGAGCAGCAGCCGCCGGTTGGCGAGGCCGGTGAGCGGGTCGTGCAGCGCCGCGTGCGAGGCCGCGCGGTAGGCGCGCTCCTCCTCGTGCAGCCGCTGGCGCAGCTGCCGGAGCAGCCGGTCGTTGTCCAGCGCCGCCGCCACGACCGCGCCCACCTGGGCGACGAACTCGACGTCCTCGGCGGAGTGGCCCGGCTCCTCGTCCCGCGAGGCCCCGAGCAGCGCGACCGTCGCGCCGCGCACGCGCAGGGGGACGACGACGAGGCTCACCATCCCGTACAGGCGCATGTACTCGCGGTACGCCGGCTGCATGAGCGGCCGCCACTGCTCGAGCGCCGCGGCGTCGAGGACGACCGGCTCCTTCTCCCGCCACACGTGCGGCAGCACCCCGACCTGCGAGTCGTGCGTCACGCCCTCGCTCAGCCGGGCCATCTCCGCCCGGCGGTCCGGCAGCCGGTGGTGGAAGGCGACGAGGTCGAGAGCGCCCTCGTCGTCCTTGCGCCACAGCGCGGTGGCGTCGCCGACGAGGTCGCCGACCCGGCGCACGACCTCCTGCTCCAGCGATCCGGCCTCGGCGGACAGGTCGGCCAGCGCGCGGCAGAGGTCGGCGATGCCGGCAGCCCGCTGCGCAGCCCGCCCGTCGTCCAC
>JALYNK010000429.1 GCA_030773235.1 Actinomycetota bacterium
CAGGAACAGCAAGGCGTTCGCGACGTAGTCCAACGCCTCCCACATCTGCTCCCGCACCTCCGCCGACGCCCGGCTGGGCGCCAGCCCGGCCAGGACCATCCCGGCGGCCGCCGTCGCCATCACGCCGGAGAAGCCGCGGTCCCCCGTCGCCGCGCCAACCAGCCCCGACGCCGCAGCGCTGTCCACTCCGCGCGTCCTGCGTCGTCGCACCGGGTTGACCACGCTGCCTCTCGAGCACGCCGACCAGATCCGGAAGTCGTCGCCGCGACACGGGTCTGTTCGCCGCCCGGTACGGGCATGGCAGGAGCGACACCCCCGACCCGACCAGCAGGAGCTCGCCATCGACGTCTACTTCGACTTCACCTGCCCCTACTCCCGTCGCGCTGGGCGGTGGTGGCGCGAACTCGGCGAGCCGGCGAATTGGCGACCGTTCCTGTTGCGCGAGATCAACCGCGACGACGACGGCCCGGCGGAGTGGGACCGCGAGAACGCGCTCAGCCACGTCTCGGTGCTCGCACTCGCCCTGCACGAGTCGGTTCAGACTGCCGGCGGGGATGTGAGCTCCTACCGCTGGGCCGTGATGGACATGTTCGAGAACGGCCAGGTCGACATCCACGCGCTGCACCAGCACGCCACCGCTGCGGTCGGTAGCGAGTTGGATGACGAGCAGGTACGCCGCGGGCTGGCAGGAGTTGCCCGGTCCCACCGGGACGCGCTCGCGCTCGCGGTGTTCGGCACGCCTACGCTGGTCGACGGCGACGCCGCCGCATACCTCAAGCTCGTTGAGCAACCGTCACCCGAACGGGTCCGCGCGGTGTTCAGCGCCGTCGACGCGGTGCTGCACGGGGCACCCGAGGTCGCCGAGATCAAGAGACCGACTTGACTCGACGACAGCGCGGGCCGGCTCGAGCGTGCCGAGTCATCGTCATGCACAAGCGCGGGCACCGCCGGGTGCGCCGCCAGGCCGGGAAACACCGGGCTGGCGGACAACGCTAGAGCTACCGCGTGAGCGGACGTCTGCTGCCGTCGGACGACCACGAGGCCGAGCCGCCGCGCCCACCCCTCGGGCTCAGCTGTACGGCGGCAACGGTCAGCGACGAGGTGCTGCGGGACGAGCCGCGCTTCCAGCCCCGCTGCAGCGCACAGGCAGCGGGTCAGGCCCCTCGCCAAGGACGACGACCGCAGAGTGGGCGCCGAGCAGAAGGGCGACCTGACCTCTGCGCGTCGGTCACCGACCTCCCCCGGGCCGGCGACCCGCATCCCGCGCGGCGCGGACGAGCTGCTGCGGCGACAGGTCATGCGGGGCCACTGGAGCAGGCGACGGCAGCGGCAGCGGCGCGCGGGGGTGAGGCAGCGCGCTCGGACTGCCCTCCAGTCCGACGGTGAGGAGTGTCGATGTCGTCCGGCGCGGACCTGGACCGGCGGACGCTGCTGACCGGATCGCTGGGCCTGGTGGCGGCGCTGGCGACCGGCTGCAGCCTCGGGCGCACCAGCGGCACGAGCGGGGGCGCAGCCCCCCCAGCGCCGTCCAGCCCGCCGACCACTCCCGCGCCTGCCTCGTCCGAGACCCGGTCGGCCGGCCCCGCCACCGCAGACCGGACCGCCGACACGCGGGCGGTGGCGGCGCGCGCGACGGTGCCGGTGCTGTGCTGGCACCAGCTGCGTGAGTGGCGCTCGACCGACGGCGCCTCCGCACGGCAGTTCCTCATCTGCCCGCCGAGGAAGTTCCGGGCGCAGCTGGACGCGCTGGCTGAGGATGGCTGGACCACGATCAGCCCGGACCGCTATCTCGCTCATCTGAGGACCGGAGCGGCGCTGCCGGCCAAGCCGGTGGTGCTGAGCTTCGACGACAGCCAGGGCAGTCAGATCAGCGAGGGCCTGCCGCAGCTGCGCCGGCGCGAGATGACCGGCACGTTCTTCTGCATGACGATCGTGCTGGACAAGCCGAACTGGATGAGCCGCGACGATCTGCGCCGGCTCGCGGACGCCGGCATGACGGTGGCAGCGCACAGCTACGACCACCGCCCGGCCGACCGCTACTCCGGCCGGGACTTCAAGCTGCAGTTCGACGGGCCGCGCGAGCTGCTGGAGAAGATCGTGCGCCGGCCGGTGGAGCACTTCGCCTACCCGT
>JALYNK010000430.1 GCA_030773235.1 Actinomycetota bacterium
TCACCTGGGCGGTGCGCCGCGAGCGGCCGGTCTGGGGCGCCGTCGAGGGCGACTCCCTGCCCGACCGCGCGGCGCTCGTCCGCTCCTCGGAGCGCCTGGCCGAGGGCGCGGTGCCCGGCGCCCGCGTGCTGCGCGGCGTGACCGTCGAGGAGTTTCGGGAGGAGGACGGCGACGTCGTCGTCACCCTCCGCAGGCCCGGCGGCGAGTCCGCCGAGGTGCGCGCGGACGTCGTGGTCTCGCTCACCGGCGGGATCGGCGACAGCGGCCTCTACCGGCAGCTGCAGGTGCACGAGTGCTACGCGACCGAGGGGCCGATCGCGCTGGCCGCGACGCTGCTCGGCGCCGCCGGCGGCGACTGCCTGGCGCAGACCTCGGCCGGGGTCGACGTGCTCCGCAACCCGGAGCCCCGCTTCTTCGTGCTGGGCAGCAAGTCCTACGGTCGGACCAACACGTTCCTGCTCCGGGTGGGCTGGGAGCAGGTCGCCGAGGTCGTCGACGCGCTCGACGCGGAGCTCGCGGTCGCCGCGTGACGCCGCCTCAGACGCGCTGAGGGGTGCGCGTCCCGCTGCGGCGCCCGAACAGCGCGTGGTCGACGCTCAGCCGACCGGCGCCGAGCGCGGCGAGCAGCAGCGAGGTCACGCCGAGAGCGAGCACGAGCTCCCAGCCGCCCTGGGCGACGAAGATGCCCTTGCCGGCGTGCACGAAGAAGAAGGCGCCGAGCATGTCGAGGGCCAGCAGCACGCCGACGACCGGGACGGCCACGCCGAGCACGAGCGCGCCGCCGCCGACGAGCTCGAGGACGGTGGCCGCCCAGGCGCTGAGGCCGGGCACCGGGACGCCGGCCGAGGTGAAGAACCTCGTCGTGCCGTCGATGCCGTTGGTGAAGAACTTCTGCCAGCCGTGGGCGAGAAAGATGACGCCGATAGCGATCCGGGCCAGCAGCAGTGCGGCGTCGCGGACGGGAGCAGGCAGCGAGAGCATGGCGAGGTCTCCGGAGGGAGCAGCGGATGATTGTGGTTGAATCTTCAACCAATACCGGCAGTAGGCCGTCAGTCGCCGCTGTCAACCCTGACGCGGTGCGCTGGCTCGATCCCGGCGAGCAGGCGGTGTGGCGGGCGTTCTTGGACAGCACGCACCTGGTGCATGCCGCGGTCGACGCGCAGCTGCAGCGCGACGCCGGGCTCTCGCACGCCGACTACGAGGTGCTCGTACGGCTGTCCGAGGCGCCGCAGGGGAGCATGCGCATGAGCGAGCTCGCCGACCGGGCGCGTTTCTCCCGCAGCCGCCTGTCGCACGCCGTCAGTCGGCTGGAGCGCGCCGGCTGGGTGCGGCGCGAGGGGTCTCCCGATGACCGCAGGGGCACCGTCGCGCAGCTCACCGCCGCCGGTCGCGCCACGCTGGACGCCGCCGCGCCGGGGCACGTCGCCGCCGTGCGCGAGGTGCTCTTCGACGCGCTGACGCCCGACCAGGTGCAGCAGCTGGGTGAGATCGCCGCGGCTGTGCACGACCGGCGCCGCTGAGGACGCGGTCCAGCCGGGCGGGCTAGGGACGGGCCCCGCGCGTTCCCACCGCACCCGGACGGCGGAGACATCCGCGCTACCTGCTCCCGGCGCTGCGTCCGGGCCTGGCCGTGCTCTACGTGGGCAGCGGGCCCGGCACGATCACCGTCGACCTGCCGAGCGGGTCGCGCCCGCGCGCGTGACGGCCCTGGAGACCTCCGAGAGCACCGCAGCGTTGACCCGCGCCGAGGCCGATCAGCTTGAGGTAGCCGTCGGTGTGTCCGGCGTGCGCGGCCGGTCCAGCTCCGCGACGGTGACCACGGCGACGCGGGCCCGGGCGCCGTAGGACTGGTAGGCCTGCTGCTCGGTCATGCCCACCCGCCCGACCTCCGGATCGGTGAACGTCACCCAGGGGACGACGCGGTCGTCGAACGTGGCCGGGCCGCCGGGCAGGCCGGGCGGCAGCCCGGGGCGAACGCGTTGCGCGCGGCCAGCTGGCCCTGCTCGTCCCCGACGTGGGTGAACTGCAGCGGACTGGTGCAGTCCCCGGCGGCGTACACGTGCCCGGCGCTGGTGCGCAGGTAGCGGATGCCATGCGGAGGAACCAGCCCCGGCTGCCGTCCGGTCGGGA
>JALYNK010000431.1 GCA_030773235.1 Actinomycetota bacterium
CGCGCACCGCAGCTGGCGTGCCCCTGGTGCCGGCCGTGGCCCCTGACCTTGCCGGGGCAGTGCTGCCGCCCGGGCTCCCCGGCGGCCCGCCCGGCGCAGGTGACGGCACCGCGGACCCGGAGCGCAGCGGCCACCACGCGGACCGAGACGGGGTCGCGACGGGGGACGGGGTCGCGGAGCCGGCCGGGGTCGCAGGGGCGGACAGGGTCGCAGGGGCGGACAGGGTCGCCGACGCGCTGCGCGCCGCGCTGCTGGGCATGCTCCCGCGGCCCGACGAGCCACGGCCCGACCCCGACCCGGTCGAGCGGGCGTACGTGCCGTCGACGGGCCTGCAGCGGCTGGTGCGGCTGCGCGACCCGCTGTGCACCGGAGTGGGCTGCTCCACGAGCAGCCGCCGGTGCGATCTGGACCACGAGACCCCGTGGCCGGCCGGGACCACCAGTGCGGGCAACCTGCGGCCGCGCAGCCGGCGCTGCCACCGCGCCAAGACGAGCAGCTGGCGGGTGCGGACCCTGCCCGACGGCAGCACCCGCTGGACCAGCCCCAGCCGACGGACCTACACCGTCCCGCCCGCCTGGGCCTCGCCGCCGCCGCTGACCGCCCGTCGGCACGAGGAGCCCGCGGCGACACGCTCGCTACCGCCGCCGGTCGACGACAGCACAGCCGCGCTCGCCGAGGAACTCGCCTGGAGCGCGGCCGACTCGCCCGGCGCACCCCACCGCGACCCCAGCGACCCCGATCCGAACGCCTCGTCCACGACGAGCCCCCACCGTTCTGACGGTGCCGCGACACGGCGCCCTGCCCCGGACGAAGGCGCGGACCTCGCCGGCGGGTGCCGGCGGAGTCCCCGGCACTCGGCCGGTCCCGCTGCTGGTCGCCGTCGGGCACGACGTCGCGGTACGACCCGCACGCCCGGCAGGACGCGCATGCCGCGGCGCTCTCCCCCGAGCGGCCGGGCACGACGGTTCGGTTGCGCGGGCGCGGTCGCTGTTGGTCGCCGAGCACGACCTCAGGACGGCAGCGTGAAGCCGCTGCGCGACGACGCGGGCGACGGCGACGGCCCGGGCGGAGGGACGGGCTCGGACGCAGGTGCCGGTGCGGGCTGGGGTGGCTCCTCGTGGGCAGGCGCCGCAGACCGGGCCTGAGGGAGAGCCCCGTCGAGCGGTGCGTAGCCGGCGGGCGCCGCGGGGATCCGCGGCAGGTCCTGCCCGGGCGGCGGGCCGGCGGGAGCGGCTTGGAAGGCCTGCTCGGGTGAGCCGCGGCCGGGTGGCGCCAACCGCTCGGTCTCACGGCGCCGCCGCTCGGCGAGCACGGCGGACAGGTACGCCCAGCCCGGCGTGCCGGGCGGCGGGGGAGGCGCGGTGCACGCCGCGACCGCCCCGACGAGCTGCTCACCCAGGTGCTCCCGCGCGGTGTCCCCGAGCTGCGGCGCCCGCGCGAGGAACTGCCGCACCGACAGGGCCAGGCCGTCCGGCAGGCGGGACAGCTCCAGCGACCGCGCCCACGCGGCGAGCGGCTCGGGCATCGCCACGGCCTCGTGCGCGCGGCCGGCGACGCGCTCCCGGACGACGACCGTCCCGGCGAGCAGGTCGCCCAACCGCTGGCTGCGCCGGGTGAGCAGCATGACGAACACCGGCAGCGCGCCCAGGGTGAGGCCGGGCTTCTCCAGCACCGCAGCGGACAGGCCGCGCACCAGCGCGTGGCGGAAGCTGATCGGACCGCCGTCGTCGCGCACGGCGCGCAGCCCCATCGCCGCCTTGCCCGGCGTCCGGCCGCGCAGCAGCGTCTCGAAGGCGACGTGGTAGCCGGCGAGGACCAGCACGACGGTGACCACCCCGAGCGCGGCGCCCGCGGCCTCCGACAGCCCGACGGACGACACCTCGGCGAGCAGCGCGATCCCGATGAACAGCACGAGCTGCAGCCCCACGTCGAGCGCTCCCGCGATCATCCGCGACGGCAGCGCGGCGAGGCGCAGCTCGAGCGGCACGGCCTCGCCGGTGACCAGCGCCGGGTCGTTCAGGGGCGCCGGGTCGTTCAGGGGCGCCGGGTCGTTCAGGGGCGCCGGGTCGTTCAGGGGCGCCGGGTCGTTCAGGGGCGCCGGGTCGTTCAGGGGCGCCGGGTCGTTCAGG
>JALYNK010000432.1 GCA_030773235.1 Actinomycetota bacterium
AGCCCTGGGCAGGCACCGACCGCCAGGCGCGCGGCCGGCTGCTCGCGCTCCTGCGCGACAGCGAGGCACCGGTGCCCGCCGCGCTCCTCACCCAGACCTGGCCGGAGGAGGAGCAGCGCGAGCGCGCACTTGCGGGGCTCGTCGCCGACGGTCTCGTCACGCCGCTGTCGGACGGGCGCTACGCGCTGCCGGGCTGACCGCGACCGTCCGCAGCCACCTCGACGGGAGCCGGGTCGCCGGGGCCCGGGTCGGCGGGGGCCGTGTCGCCCGTCGGGGGCGAGGTGGGGAACGTCACCCAGAAGGTGGCGCCCTCGCCTGGCCTCGAGCTCACCCCGAGCAGCCCACCGTGCGCGACGACGAGTCGCTTCACGATCGACAGACCGAGCCCCATGCCCGCCACGCGTTCCCGGCGGGCCGCGCTCCCCCGCGTCCAGCGGTCGAACAGGTCGGCCTGCTCGGACTCGGGGATGCCCGGCCCCTCGTCGCGGACGTCGATGCGCACGTGCGGGCCCTCCGCCCGGGCGGTCAGCGTCGCGGACCCGGCGTGCTTGAGAGCGTTCCCGACGAGGTTGTCCAGGACCTCCCGGACCATCTCCCGGTCCCCGGCCAGGCACGAGGGGGCGTCGGCGTGCACGTCCACCTGCACCGCGTCGTCCCGCCCGGTCGCGACCGCCACGTCGCGGGCCACCTGCTGGAGCAGCGGTCCCAGCGGGATCTCGCTCCACGCCGGCTCCACGCCGTACTCGACCTGGTCGTCGAGGAGCAGCCGCTGGCTGAACGACTCGATGCGATCGAAGGTGTCGACCAGTCCCGCGAGAGCGGTCTGCACCTGCTCGGGCGACATGCGGTCCATCCGGCGCTGGAGCAGCTGGGCGTAACCCTTGCCGGCGCCGACCGGGCTGCGGATGTCGTGCCGGGCGGCGTCGAGCACCTCCCGCCGGCGCTGTGCCCGCTCCCGCTCGGCGTGCGAGGCCTGCGCCCACCGCAGCGCCGCGACCGCGTGCGCCGACAGGTCGCAGAGCAGCGCTTCGTCGACCTCGTCGAACTGGCGCGCCCCCGGAGGTTGCGCTGCGGCGAGGACGCCGAGCACCTGGTCCCGCGCGAGCAGCGGCACGGCGAGCAGAGGTCCCATCGGCGGGTGGACGCCGGGGAGACCGACCCCGGCCGGGTGCCCGCGCATGTCGGACAGCCGGGCCGGCGCCCGGCCGCGCACCGGCACGGCGAGCAGGCCCACCACCCGCGGCATGCGGGCCGGGAACAGGTGCCGCGGCGCGTCGTACGCGAAGTGGCTTGTCTCGGTGAGCGACCCCTCCCGCAGCACGAGGACCGCGCTGTACGCCGCGCGCGTCAGCGACCGGATCTCCGCGCAGAGACCCTGCAGCAGCTCCGCGACGTCCGACGGCGCATCGAGCAGGTCGCGGGACAGCGCGGCCAGTCGCTGCAGCCCGTCGGCGCGCCGCACGTCCGCACCCACGTCGCGCAGCAGCAGCACCTGCCGCCCGCCGACCTCGCGGCGCACGGCGTCGACGACCCCGTCGCGGGTGAGCCGGACCCGCACGGGCGGGTCGGTCAGGCCCAGAGCGAGCAGGACGTCGACGTCGTCGCCGAGCGCCTGACGCACCGGACCGACCGCGGCCTCGGCCGGACGGCCGAACAGCCGCTCCGCGGAGGCGTTCCACGCCACCACGCGGTCGCCCTCGATCAGCACGACGGCCTCGCTCGTCAGCCCGAACAGGGCGCCGATCGTGTCCGGGGACACCGGGGCCCCCAGCGGCGGCTGCACGCAGGGACGATAACCCTCCTCGCAGGCGACCTCACGCGTCGTAGACGCCGCGGAGGCGGCCCCCGGTCGGGAGCCGCCTCCGGCGGTCAGCGGGCGCAGGCGCCCGCGGCTGCTACTCCGCGCTGCCCGACGCGAGGTCGGCCGGCGGCGCGTCCGGCACCGAGCCCGGCTTGGGCTCGCCGCGGAAGGTGAACTTCGCGTCCGGGCCCTCGCCCTCAACGTCCACCACCACGATCGAGCCGGCGGTCAGCGTGCCGTACAGGATCTGCTCGGACAGGATGTCCTCGATCTCGCGCTGGATGGTGCGGCGCAGCGGGCGGGCGCCGAGCACCGGGTCGTAACCCT
>JALYNK010000433.1 GCA_030773235.1 Actinomycetota bacterium
GTCCGAGATCGACGAGGCCCAGGTTGATGGTGATCTTCTCGCTCTTGTCGACCTCCGCCTCCCGACCTCCCGACCATCCACCATCCATCTAACTGGATGGTGCAACTGTACGCCAGAGCGAGCCGCACCGCCGGGCGCGGGCTGGCGCGACCGCACAGGGCGGGCGTCCGGGATGCTGGGCGGGTGGCAGAGCGCAACGTGCTGGGCGGGCAGCTGGAACCCTGCGGCACCGACCCGATGACCGGATTCTTCCGCGACGGCTGCTGCAGCACGGGTCCCGAGGACCTCGGGAGCCACACGATCTGCGCCGTCGTCACCGCCGAGTTCCTGGCGCACCAGCGCAGCATCGGCAACGACCTGTCGACGCCGATGCCGCAGTACCGCTTCCCCGGGCTCGTCCCGGGCGACCGCTGGTGCGTCACCGCCGCGAACTGGGCGCGGGCGTACCGGGCCGGTGTCGCCGCGCCGGTCGTGCTGGCCTCGACCAACGCGGCGGTGCTGGCCCTCGTGCCGCTGGCGGCGCTGCAGCAGCACGCCGTCGACGTCCCGGCGGACCCGGGCCCGCTCGACGCGTCGTGACCGACGACCCGACCCGCGAGGAGGCCGAGCGGGTGCTCCGCGCACTGGCCGGGCCGACCGCCCGCCTGCGCGACGACCAGTGGCGCGCGATCGCCGCGCTGGTGCTGGACCGCCGGCGCGCGCTCGTCGTCCAGCGCACCGGCTGGGGCAAGTCCGCGGTCTACTTCGTCGCCACCGCGCTGCTGCGGGCGCGCGGAGCGGGCCCGACGGTGATCGTGAGCCCGCTGCTGGCGCTGATGCGCAACCAGGTGGCCGCCGCCGAGCGCGCGGGCGTACGCGCGCTGACCGTCAACTCCAGCAACGTCGACGAGTGGTCCGAGGTGCACGAGGCGGTGCGTACGGGCGGCGCCGACGTGCTGCTCGTCAGTCCGGAGCGGCTCAACAGCCCCGGCTTCCGCGACGAGGTCCTCCCCCGCCTGGCCGCGACCGCCGGCCTGCTGGTGGTCGATGAGGCGCACTGCATCTCCGACTGGGGCCACGACTTCCGCCCCGACTACCGGCGGATCCGCGCGCTGCTCACCGACCTCCCCGCCGGCACGCCGGTGCTCGCCACGACGGCCACCGCCAACGCGCGCGTCGTCGCCGACGTCGCCGAGCAGCTCAGCGCGGAGGCCGGCGACACCCTCGTGCTGCGCGGGTCGCTCGACCGCGCATCCCTGCACCTCGGTGTGGTCGCGCTGCCGTCACCCGCGCACCGGCTGGCCTGGCTCGCCGACCACCTCCCCACCCTGCCGGGCTCCGGGATCGTCTACACGCTCACCGTCGCCGCGGCCGACGAGGTCGCCGGGTTCCTGCGCTCGCGGGGCATCACGGCGGCGGCGTACTCCGGCCGCACCGACGACGCGGAGCGCCGGACGGCCGAGGCCGACCTGCTCGGCAACCGGCTCAAGGCGCTCGTCGCGACGTCGGCGCTCGGCATGGGCTTCGACAAGCCCGACCTCGGCTTCGTCGTGCACCTCGGCGCGCCCGCGAGCCCGATCGCGTACTACCAGCAGGTCGGCCGCGCCGGACGCGGCGTCGAGCGCGCGCAGGTGGTGCTGCTGCCCGGCGCGGAGGACGAGGCGATCTGGCGCTACTTCGCGTCGCTCGGCTTCCCGCCCGAGCAGCAGGTCCGCGCGACGCTCGGCGCGCTCGGCAGCGCGCCGCTGTCGACCGCGGCGCTGGAGGCGCACGTCGACCTGCGCCGCACCCGGCTCGAGACGATGCTCAAGGTGCTCGACGTCGACGGCGCGGTGCAGCGGGTGCGCGGCGGCTGGGTCGCGACCGGCCGGGCGTGGGCGTACGACGCCGAGCGGTACGAGCGGGTCGCCGCCGAACGGTCCGTCGAGCAGCAGGCGATGCGCGAGTACGTCACGACGACCGGCTGCCGCATGGCGTACCTGCGCCGGGTGCTCGACGACCCGGAGGTCGTCGACACCCCGGGCGGCGAGCGCTGCGGGCGGTGCGACCGGTGCACGGAGCCGCTGGACGCCGCGGTGGGCGACCAGTCGCTCGCCGCCGCGCAGGCCGCGCTCGGACGCCCGGGCGTCGAGGC
>JALYNK010000434.1 GCA_030773235.1 Actinomycetota bacterium
CGCGGTGACCTCGGCATCGGCGAGGTCCACTTCCCCGAGCTCGAGGTGGCCGGCGAGCCGCAGGCGGTGCTGCGCGAGCGGTGCGAGGCCGGCTTCGGCCGCCGAGGCCTGGTCCGCGACGCCACCGCCGTCGCCCGGCTCGAGGACGAGCTCGACGTCGTCCGGCAGCTCGGCTACCCCTCGTACTTCCTCACCGTCGCCGACGTCGTCGACCTCATCAAGGGCATGGGCGTCCGGGCGGCGGCCCGCGGCAGCGGCGCCGGCAGTCTCATCACCTACCTGCTCGGCATCAGCGACGTCGACCCGCTGCGCTACGGCCTGCTCATGGAGCGGTTCCTGTCGCCGCTGCGCCACCAACTGCCCGACATCGACCTCGACGTGGAGTCGGCGCGCCGCACGGAGGTCTACGAGCAGGTGCTCGCGAAGTACGGGGGCGAGCGCTGCACCTGCGTGTCGATGATGGACACCTACCGCGCCCGGCACGGCATCCGCGACGTCGGTGCGGCGCTCGGCCTGCCGCCCGGCGAGATCGACGCGCTGGCCAAGGCGTTCCCGCACATCCGCGCCAGCCAGGTGCGCGCGGCGCTGCGCGACCTGCCGGAGCTGCGGGCCAGCGGGCTCGGCAGGGGCGACGACGCCGGGCGCGTCGACCTGCTGCTGCGCCTCGTCGAGCGGCTCGACGGGCTGCCCCGGCACGTCGCGCTGCACCCGTGCGGCGTGCTGCTGTCCGACCGCACCCTGCTGGACCGCACGCCGATCGAGTCCAGCTGGCTCGGGTTCCCGATGAGCCAGTTCGACAAGGACGACGTCGAGGCGCTCGGGCTGCTCAAGCTCGACGTGCTCGGCATCCGCATGCAGTCGGCGATGGCGTACGCGGTGCAGGAGGTCCGGCGGGTCGACGGCGAGGAGGTGGAGCTCGACGGCGTGCCCCGCGACGACGCGGCCACCTTCGCCCTGGTGCAGTCGACGAGGACGCTGGGCTGCTTCCAGATCGAGTCGCCGGGTCAGCGCGAGCTGGTCGGCAAGTTCGCGCCGGAGACCTTCGAGGACCTCGTCATCGACATCTCGCTGTTCCGGCCCGGGCCCGTCAAGAGCGACATGGTGCGGCCGTTCCTCGAGGCGAGGCAGGGCTGGGCGGCGCCCGACTACCCCCACCCCGATCTCGCCGAGCACCTCGAGCAGACCTGCGGCGTCGTGGTGTTCCACGAGCAAGTGCTGCAGATCGTCAGCACGATGACCGGCTGCACCCTGGCCGAGGCCGACGAGGTGCGACGCGCGCTCGGCGACCCGCAGGGGCAGCCCGAGGTGCGGGTGTGGTTCGTCCCGGCGGCGCTCGGCCGCGGCTACGACGTGCGGGTCGTGGAGCGGGTCTGGGAGGTGCTCAAGGCCTTCGGCTCGTTCGGGTTCTGCAAGGCGCACGCGGCGGCCTTCGCGCTGCCGACGTACCAGTCGGCGTGGCTCAAGGCGCACCACCCGGCGGCGTTCCTCGCCGGAGTGCTCACCCACGACCCCGGGATGTACCCGAAGCGGCTGATCCTCGACGACGCCCGGCAGTTCGGCATCGCCGTGCTGTCCCTCGACGTCAACCTGTCGGCGCCGGGTTACGCGGTGGAGAGGGTGGGGGTGCTCGACGAGCCGCCGCCCGCGATCCTCGACCAGGTGGCGGGAGCGGTCCCCGAGGGTCCGGGTGCCGACGGGCCGGAGGGCGGGTCGGGGGGTCCGCCGCGCGTCCGGCCGCCCGACCTGCGGCTGCCGGACGGCCGGGGCTACGGCATCCGCATCGGGCTGGACGACGTCAAGGGCATCTCCGCGGCCGAGGTGTCCCGCGTGGTGGGCGGGCGGCCGTACGCCTCGCTGTCGGACTTCTGGCACCGGGCGCAGGTGTCCCGCCCGGTGGTGGAGCGGCTGGTCGTGGCCGGCGCGTTCGACTCCCTCTACGGCCTGGGCTCTCCTGTGCCGGGCCGGCGCCGGGGGCAGGTGACCCGCCGCGACCTCCTGCTGCAGGTGGCCGAGCTGGACCGCTGGACACGCTCCACGGCGAGCGCGCAGCGCGCGGTGTCCCGGCGGCGGCGCCCGGCCGCGGTCGACCGGACGGCTGCGGTCGACCGGGC
>JALYNK010000435.1 GCA_030773235.1 Actinomycetota bacterium
CCGACAGCCTCTGCACGGTGACCCTCGCCGCCGGCGGGCCGCTCGCCGTCGCCGACGCCACGCTGGACAGCAGGGTGCGCGCCCTGCCGCCGGTCGCCAGCGGCGGGCTGCGGGCGTACCTCGGCGTGCCGCTGCGGGCGCCGCACGGCGAGCCGTTCGGCGCGCTGTGCGTCTACGACACCGAGCCGCGGGCCTGGTCAATGGAGCAGGTCGAGCTGCTCACCGAGCTGGCCGGGTCGGTGGTGGCCGAGCTGGAGCTGCGGGCGCTGAGCCTGGAGGCGAGCAGCACGGCGGCGCGCCTCGGGCTCGCCCTGGACGCCGCGCAGATCGGCAGCTTCGACCTCGACGTCGAGAGCGGGGAGCTGGACTGGGACGACCGCCTGATCGCCCTGTTCGGCTACGAGCGCGAGACGTTCGACCGGAGCATGGGCGCCTTCCGGGTGCGCGTGCACCCGGAGGACCTCGACCGGGTCGACGAGGCCGTCACGCACGTCGTGGAGTCCGGCGGCGAACTGGCGCTCGAGTACCGCATCGTCCGGCCGGACGGCGACGTCCGCTGGATCGAGGCGCGCGGCCGCGTGCTGTCCACCGGTGCCCGCGGTCGACGCCTGCCGCGGCTGCTCGGCGTCGCGTACGACAGCACCGAGGTGCGCGAGGCGCGCGACCGGCTCGCGCGCGTCCTCGAGACGATGACGGACGCCTTCTTCGCGCTGGACCGCGAGTGGCGGTTCACGTACGTCAACCGGCGCGCGGAGCTGCTGCTGCAGCGCCGCCGGGACGAGCTGCTCGGCCGGGTGCTGTGGGAGGAGTTCCCGCAGGCGCTGGGCACCGCGTTCGAGGAGCACTACCGCCACGCGGTCGAGCACGACGAGCCCGTCAACTTCGAGGCGCCGTACGACCCGCTCGGCGGCGTGTACGAGCTCAGCGCCTGGCCGGGGCCGGACGGCCTGACCGTCTACTTCAGGGAGATCACGGAGCGCCGCCGAGCGCAGGCCGAGCGCGAGCGGGCGTACGCCGACCGCGAGGAGGCGGTCGTCGAGCGGGAGCGGGCGTACGCCGCCGCCGAGGCCGCGAACACCCGGCTGGCGCTGCTGGCCGACGCGTCCAGCCGGCTGGCGGAGTCGCTGGAACCCCGCCAGGTGCTGGAGCGGTTCACCGAGATCGTGCTGCCGGAGCTCGGGCAGTGGGTCGTCGTCGGGCTCACCCCCGAGACGGCCGCGCTGCTGCTGGGACGGGAGACCCCGGTCGACGCGGACCAGGTCGAGGTGGTGCACGTGGCGCACGCCGACCCGTCGCGGCGCGACCAGCTGCGCGCCGTCGTCGAGCAGCTCCCGCTCACTGTCCGCGACACGCACGGCGTGGGTGCGGTGGTCCGCAGCGGCCGTCCGGAGTGGCTGCCGGAGGTGCCCCGCGAAGCGCTGAGCGGCTACGACCTCGACGACAGCGTCCAGGCCCGGCTCGAGGGCCTGGGCCGGTTCGCCGTGCTCACCCTGCCGCTGGTCAGCCGCGGCCGGACGCTCGGCGCCGTGTCGGTCGCCGAGCCGTCCGGCGGTGCCGTCGACCGCTCGCTGCTGGCCGACCTCGCCGCCCGCGCGGCGGTGGCGCTGGACAACGCGCTGCTCTACGGCGCCGAGCGGCGCACCGGCATCACCCTGCAGCGCAGCCTGCTGCCGCGCGACCTGCCCCGCGTGCCGGGCGTGGTCGCGGCGGCCCGTTACCTGCCCGGCACCAGCGGCGCGTTCGTCGGCGGCGACTGGTACCAGGGAGTGCGCGTCGGCGAGGGCCTCGTGCTCGCCATGGGCGACGTCATGGGCCACGGCATGCGCAGCGCGGCGCGCATGGGGCAGCTCCGCGCGATCGTCGCGACGCTCGCCATCGAGGGCCACCCGCCGGCCGAGCTGCTCACCCGGCTCGCGCAGAACGTCGACGTGCTCCTGGACCTCGAGCTCGCGACCCTGCTCGTCGCCCACCTCGAGCCCGCGCGGGACCGGCTGGTTCTCGCCTCCGCCGGTCACCCCCCGCCGCTGCTGGTCCGGCCGGGCGAGCCCGCGGGCTACCTCGACGTGGAGCCCGGACCGCCGCTCGGCGCGCCCGGCGGCACGTACCA
>JALYNK010000436.1 GCA_030773235.1 Actinomycetota bacterium
GAAGATCGTCGGGCGAGAGACGAAGGTCGTCGAGCGGGGAGGGCGGACCGGGTCCGGGTGAGGCCCCCGACTCCGGCGCGTCGGTCAGCCGGACAGGACGTCGTCGGCGTCGACGATCGTGTACGCGTAGCCCTGCTCGGCGAGGAAGCGCTGGCGGTGCGCGGCGTAGTCCTGGTCGAGCGTGTCGCGCGCGACGACCGTGTAGAAGTGCGCAGTCCGTCCGTCGGCCTTGGGCCGCAGGACCCGGCCGAGCCGCTGCGCCTCCTCCTGGCGGCTGCCGAACGTGCCGCTGACCTGGACGGCCACCGACGCCTCGGGCAGGTCGATCGAGAAGTTGGCGACCTTGCTGACGACGAGCCCGGGGATCTCCTTGCGCCGGAACGCCTCGAACAGCCTCTGCCGCTCGACGTTCTTCGTCGACCCCTGGATGATCGGCATGTCGAGCGCCGCGCCGAGCTCCTCGAGCTGGTCGAGGTACGCCCCGATGACGAGCACCTGGTCGTCCGGGTGGCGCTCCACGAGCTTGCGCACGACCGCGGTCTTCGTGTGCGCGGTCGCACCCACCTTGTAGCGCTCCTCCGGCTCCGCGGTGGCGTACGCCAGCCGCTCGGCGTCGGTGAGCGTGACCCGGACCTCGGTGCAGTCGGCGGGAGCGATGTACCCCTGGGACTCGATGTCCTTCCACGGCGCGTCGTAGCGCTTGGGCCCGATGAGGCTGAAGACGTCGCCCTCCCGGCCGTCCTCGCGCACCAGCGTCGCGGTGAGGCCTAGGCGCCTGCGCGACTGCAGGTCGGCGGTCATCCGGAACACCGGCGCCGGCAGCAGGTGCACCTCGTCGTAGACGACCAGGCCCCAGTCGCGCGCCCCGAACAGTTCGAGGTGGGCGTACTCGCCCTTCCGCTTCGTGGTCATGACCTGGTACGTCGCGATGGTGACCGGCTTGATCTCCTTCTTCTCGCCGGAGTACTCGCCGATCTCGTCCTCGGTGAGCGACGTGCGCTTGAGCAGCTCGTCGCGCCACTGCCGGCCGCTGACCGTGTTGGTGACGAGGATGAGCGTCGTCGCCCCGGCCCGGGCCATCGCGGCCGCGCCGACCAGCGTCTTGCCGGCGCCGCACGGCAGCACGACGACGCCCGACCCGCCGTGCCAGAACCCCTCGACCGCCAGCTTCTGGTAGTCGCGCAGCGTCCAGCCGTCCTCGGCCAGCCCGATGTCGTGCGCCTCACCGTCGACGTAGCCCGCGAGGTCCTCGGCGGGCCACCCGATCTTGAGCAGCGCCTGCTTGAGCCGTCCGCGCTCGGAGGCGAAGGCGAGCACCGTGTCGTCGTCCAGCCGGCCGCCGAGCATCGGGCTGACCTTCTTTGAGCGGACGACCTCCTCGAGCACTGCCCGGTCGCTGGTGCGCAGGACGAGACCGTGCGCCGGGTCGTTCTCCAGCCGCAGCCGTCCGTACCGGTCCATCGTGTCGGCGACGTCGACGAGCAGCGCGTGCGGCACGGGGTACCGGCTGAAGCGCACCAGCGCGTCGACGACCTGCTCGGCGTCGTGGCCGGCCGCCCGCGCGTTCCACAGCCCGAGCGGGGTCAGGCGGTACGTGTGGACGTGCTCCGGAGAGCGCTCGAGCTCGGCGAACGGCGCGATCGCGGCCCGGCACTCCTGGGCCTGGGCGTGGTCGACCTCGAGCAGCAGGGTCTTGTCGCTCTGGACGATCAGGGGTCCGTCGGGTGCGCTGCTCATCGTGACAGTCTCCAACGCAGCGCCTGCGGCGGCGCTTCCGACGGCGCGGGAGGGGACGAGGTGCGGACGGCGGAGCGCGTGGCCCGGGGAGCGGTGGCCGGTGGGGTGGCGACGGTGGCGATGAGCGCGGTGATGCTCGCCGGCGCCCGGCTGGTGGGGCGCCAGCCGCCGGAGGCGATCGTCGACGCGGCGGTGGCACGCACGACGGGCTCCTCGCCGCCGCGCGACGTCACCCAGCTGCTGGCCGCCGCCGCCCACCTCGGCTTCGGCGCGGCGCTCGGCGCGGGCTACGCGCTGCTGCCCCGCCGGGTGCCAGGCGTGGCCGCCGCGCTGGCGGTCTGGGCTCTGTCGTACGAGGGATGGG
>JALYNK010000437.1 GCA_030773235.1 Actinomycetota bacterium
CCGCCGGCCTGCGGCCGGCCATGGTCGACCTCACCAGCTTCGCCGTGCTGCGCGCCCAGGCCCACCGCGAGTCGGGCGTGCTCGCGCCCACGGCCGAGGTGCTGGTCGACGTCGGCGCCAGCGTGACGAACGTGGTCGTGCACCAGGGCGGGGTGCCGCGCTTCGTGCGCATCCTGCTCATGGGCGGTGGTGACATCACCGACGCTCTCGTGCAGCGGTTCGGCGTCCCGCCGGAGCAGGCCGAGGAGGTCAAGCAGCGCACCGGGCTCGCGCCCGTGCCCGGCGCTCCGGCGTCGTCCCCGATGCAGCGCGCGCTCGAGATGACCGGCAGCGGCTTCGTCGAGGAGGTGCGCGGGTCCCTCGGCTACTACGCCGCGCAGAGCGGCTCGGCGCGCATCGACCGCATCGTGCTGTCCGGCGGCGGCTCGCGGCTGTCCGGGCTGGCTGAGCGGCTCTCGGCCGCGACCCGCCTGCCCGTCGACACCGCCCGACCGCTCGAGACGCTCACCCTCGGCCGCACCGGGCTCACCCCCGAGCAGCTGGTCGCCGCCGAGCCCACCGTCACCGTGCCCGTCGGGCTCGCCCTGGGGATGGCAGCATGATCACGCTCACCCGCGAGACCGCCGCGGCGGTTGTCGCCCCCCGCCTGCCGCGCGTCAACCTCCTGCCGCGCGAGATCCTGGAGCAGGAGCGCTTCCGCCGGGTCCAGTACGGCCTGAGCGGCGCGGTCCTCGCCGCCGCCGGGGTCGTCGGCGTCCTGTACCTCGCCGCCACCGGCGCCACCGCGGACGCGCAGGAGTCCGTGCGCGCCGCCAACGCTGAGCACGCCCGCCTGGCCTCCCAGACCGCGACCTACCGCGAGGTCACCACCGTCCAGGCGCGCACCGCGGCCGCCGAGGCCGCGCTGCTGCAGGCCATGGGGCAGGAGGTGCGCTACTCCCGGCTGCTCGACGACCTGGCGACCCGGATCCCCGAGCAGGTGCGCCTCGCCAGCGTGCGGCTCGCGCAGACCGCGCCGGCCGCGACGAGCAGGCCCGGCGAGATCGGGGTCGTGCAGCTGAGCGGCGTGGCGTTCAGCCACGAGGACGTCTCCCGGTGGCTGGAGGTCCTCGCCAAGCAGGAGGGCTTCGGCCGTCCCCAGCTCGAGTCCGCCACCGAGACGCGGCAGGGCAGCACGAGGGTCGTGCAGTGGACGCTGCGCGTGCCGCTCACGTCCGCAGCGCTCTCCGACCGCTACCGCACCGCCGGGGGGCAGTGACCATGACCAGGTCGACCACGACCAGGTTGCAGCAGTGGAGCGCGCTCGCGGCGACCGCTGTGCTCGCCGTCCTGGCTCTCGGCTGGGTCCTGCTCGTCGGCCCGGAGCGCACCGCCGCAGCGGAGCTGCGCGCGACCGCGCAGGAGCAGCAGCAGGCCAACGCGCGGGCTGAGGCGACGCTGTCCGTGCTCAAGGCGCAGTTCGCGGAGCTGCCCCGGCAGCGCGAGCGCCTCGCGGAGATCACGCGCCGGATACCGGCCGATCCGCAGCAGCCCGGGCTCCTGCGAGCGTTGCGCAACGCGAGCTCGCGGGCGGGCGTCCAGCTGCTCAACGTCGAACCCAGCGCCCCGGTGTCGGCCGCACCCGCGGTGCCGGGCGCGGCGGCGCCGTCCTCGGCATCGGCATCGGCCCCCGCGCTGCAGACGATGACCGTGGCGACCCGGGTCAGCGGCAGCTACGTCGACGTCGAGCAGTACGTCGCTCTACTCGAGAAGTCGGGCCGCGCGCTGCGGGTGACGTCCGTCCAGGTCGAGCCGGGGGAGGAGCCCGCAGCCGGCCGTCCCCGTACGCCCGGCACTCCGCTCGTCGCCAACGTGACCGCGGAGGCCTACGTCGCCGAGCTCGGCGACCGCTCGACCGCCGCGGGCGCGTCGGCGTCGTCCTCGGCCGTCCCTCCCGTCGTGTCGGGCGGTCCGCCCGGCGCGGCCCCGTCCGGCGCCGACCCGTCCTGATCCGGGAGTCGAGCATGAGCGAGAACACTGCCCTGCCCGCCGACGCGGGCGACGAGGGCTCCGGGCGGGTCAGCCGTCAGGTCGTGGTCGCGGGCGGACTGGTCGCCAC
>JALYNK010000438.1 GCA_030773235.1 Actinomycetota bacterium
GAGGGCGTCACCGACGACATGCTGCTCGCCCGCGCCGAGACGTTCGGGCCGGTCGTGGCCGTGCACCGGGTCCGCGACGCCGACCAGGCCGTCGAGCGCGCCAACGACACCGCGTACGGCCTGAACGCGAGCGTCTGGTCCACCCCGCGGCACGGGGCCGAGGTCGCCGCCCGGCTCCGGGCCGGGACCGTCAACGTCAACGACGGCTACGCCGCGGCTTGGGCCTCCCACGACGCGCCCATGGGCGGCATGGGCGAGTCCGGGGTCGGCCGGCGCCACGGCCGCGAGGGCATCGTCAAGTACACCGAGACCCGGACGGTCGCCGTGCAGCGCGGGCTGCCCCTGGGTCCGCCGCCCGGGCTTCCGCTGGACCGGTACGCGGCGGTCGTGACGGCGGGCCTGCGGCTGCTGCGCCGGGTGCCGTTCACGTGACCGCACCGGACGACGCGTACGACGTCGTCGTGGTCGGCAGCGGCTTCGGCGGCAGCGTCACCGCGCTGCGGCTCGCGGAGAAGGGCTACCGCGTCGCCGTCCTCGAGGCCGGTCGCCGGTTCGCCGACGACGAGCTCCCCCGCACGTCGTGGGACCTGCGCCGCTTCCTGTGGGCGCCGCAGCTCGGCTGCCTCGGCATCCAGCGCATCCACGTGCTGCCGGACGTCGTCGTGCTCGCCGGCGCGGGGGTCGGCGGCGGCTCGCTCGTGTACGCGAACACGCTCTACGAGCCGACGTCCGAGGCCTTCTACCGCGACCCGCAGTGGGCCGCCATCACCGACTGGCGGTCGGAGCTCGCACCGTTCTACGACCAGGCGCGCCGGATGCTCGGCGTGGTGGCCAACCCCACGGTGACCCCGGCCGACGAGGTCATGCGGACGGTGGCCGAGCAGATGGGGGTGGGCGGGACCTTCCGCAGCGCGCCGGTGGGTGTGTTCTTCGGCCGGCCCGGGGTGGAGGTCGACGACCCGTACTTCGGCGGGACGGGGCCGCGGCGACGGGGGTGCCTCGAGGTCGGCGAGTGCCTCACCGGCTGCCGGCACAACGCGAAGAACTCGCTGGTGAAGAACTACCTGCACCTGGCCGAGCGGGCGGGGGCGGTCGTGCACCCGGAGACCACGGTGGTGCGGGTGCGCCCGGACGGCGACGGCTACGCGGTCGACACCGTTCGCACCGGCCCGTGGCCGCGGGCCCGGCGGACGTACCGGGCCGAGCAGGTCGTCGTCGCCGCCGGGACCTGGGGGACGCAACAGCTCCTGCACCGGATGAAGCAGGGTCCGCTGCCCCGCATCTCGGACCGGCTCGGCCTGCTGACCCGGACGAACTCCGAGGCGCTGTGCGGCGCCGTGGCCCCGCTGGGCTCGCCGCGCGACTTCAGCCGCGGCGTGGCGATCACCTCGTCGCTGCACCCGGACGCGCTCACCCACATCGAGCCGGTGCGCTACGGCCGCGGCTCGAACGTGATGGGGCTGCTGTCGACGGTGGCGACCGACGGCGGTGGCCGGTGGCCGCGGTGGCTGCACTGGCTGGGGCAGGTCGTGCGGCACCCGGCGCGGCTGGCGTCGCTCTACCTCGGCCTGCGCCACTGGTCGGAGCGCACGATCATCGGGCTGGTCATGCAGACGTCGGACAACTCTCTGACGCTCTACGCCAAGCGCGGCTGGACCGGCCGTCTCCGGGTGACCTCCCGGCAGGGCCACGGGCTGCCGAACCCCACGTGGATCCCGGCGGCGAACGAGGCGATGCGGCGCGCCGCCGACGTCATCGAGGGCTTCCCCGCCTCGAGCCTCGGCGAGATCGTGGACGTGCCGATGACCGCGCACTTCCTGGGCGGCTGCACCATCGGCGGCAGCCCGGAGTCAGGGGTCGTCGACCCCTACCACCGGCTGTACGGCCACCCCGGGCTGCACGTCGTCGACGGTTCGACCGTCTCGGCCAATCTCGGGGTGAACCCGGCGCTCACCATCACGGCGCAGGCCGAGCGCGCGGTCGCGCTGTGGCCGAACCGCGGCGAGCCCGACCCCCGGCCGCCGCTCGGCGCGCCGTACCGCCGACTGGAGCCGGTGCCGCCCCGCTTCCCGGTGGTGCCGGCC
>JALYNK010000439.1 GCA_030773235.1 Actinomycetota bacterium
CCGGCCGCTACCTCTGGGTGGCCTTCACCTCGACCAACGCGGTCCGCGCGGTCCGGGAGAAGCTCGAGGAGTTCGGGCTCGACGCCCGGGCGTTCGCCGGCGTCAAGGTCGCCGCCGTCGGTGACGCGACCGCGCAGGCGCTCGTCGACTTCGGCATCCGCCCGGACCTCGTGCCGAGCGGGCAGCAGTCCAGTGAGGGGCTGCTCGCCGACTGGGCGCCGTACGACGAGGTCTTCGACCCGATGGACCGGGTGCTGCTGCCGCGTGCCGACATCGCCACGGACACGCTCATCGCGGGGCTAAAGGACATGGGCTGGCAGGTGGACGACGTCACGGCGTACCGGACGGTGCGCGCCGCACCGCCGCCCGCGGAGACCCGCGAGGCGCTCAAGGGCGGCGGGTTCGACGCGGTGCTCTTCACGAGCAGCAGCACGGTGCGCAACCTCGTCGGCATCGCCGGCAAGCCGGCCGACAGCACGGTGCTCGCCTGCATCGGCCCGCAGACCCGCGCGACCGCCGAGGAGCACGGGCTCCGCGTCGACGTGCTGGCGCCGACACCCGACGTCGCCGTGCTCGTCGACGCGCTCGCCGAGCACGCGCTCGAGCGGCGCCGCGAGGGGCTCGACCTGCCGTCCGTGACCCGCCGCAAGAAGGCCACGCGGTCCGCGAGCCCGTCGTGAGCCCGGTACCGCTCGGGCCCGGTCCCGCCCGCCCGCGCCGGCTCCGGCGCACCCCCGCGCTGCGCCGTCTCGTCGCCGAGGTGCGGGTGACGCCGGCGGACCTGGTGCTGCCGATGTTCGTCAAGGAGGGGCTCGCCGAGCCCGCTCCGATCCCGTCGATGCCGGGCGTCGTGCAGCACAGCCGCGAGTCGCTGCGCAAGGCCGCGGTCGAGGCGGTCGAGGCCGGCGTCGGCGGCCTCATCCTGTTCGGCGTCCCGGCCGCCAAGGACGCCCGCGGCAGCGCGGCCGACGACCCGGACGGGATCGTGCAGCTCGCGCTCGCCGACCTCGCCGCCGAGGTCGGCGACGCCACCGTCGTCCTGAGCGACCTGTGCCTCGACGAGTACACCGACCACGGGCACTGCGGGCTGCTCACCGCCGACGGCGACGTCGACAACGACGCCACGCTCGAGCGGTACGCCAGCATCGCCGTCGCGCAGGCGCAGGCCGGTACGTCGGTCGTGGCGCCGAGCGGCATGATGGACGGGCAGGTCGCGGCGATCCGCGCGGCGCTCGACGGTGCCGGCTACCCGCACCTGCCGGTCTGGTCGTACTCCACGAAGTACGCCAGCGCCTTCTACGGCCCGTTCCGCGACGCCGCCGAGTGCGCGCCCCGGTTCGGCGACCGCGCCGGTTACCAGCAGGACCCGGCGCGCGGCGCGGACGAGGGCGTGCGCGAGGCGCTGCTCGACGTTGCGCAGGGCGCGGACGGCGTGATGGTCAAGCCCGCGATGGCCTACCTCGACGTCGTGCGCGCGGTGAGCGAGGCGGTCGACGTCCCGGTCGCGGCCTACCAGGTCAGCGGTGAGTACGCGATGGTCGAGGCGGCCGCGGCGCAGGGCTGGATCGACCGCCGCCGGACGATCCTCGAGATGCTCACCGGAGTCCGCCGGGCCGGCGCCGACACGGTCCTCACCTACTGGGCGGTCGAGGCCGCGCACTGGCTGTCCGAGCGCTGAGCCGCGGGTGCGCGACGACCGGGCGGTGAGCAAGCGGCTGTCGTACGTGCTGCGGCACGCGCCGGGCAGCGCCGGGGTGCGGCTCGACCCGGGCGGGTGGGTCGACGTCGACGAGCTGCTCGCCGGGCTCGCGGCGTCCGGGCTGCGGCTGACCCGCGTGCAGCTCGACGGCGTGGTGGCGCGCAACGACAAGCGCCGGTTCGCCTACGACCCGAGCGGGACGCGGATCCGCGCGTCGCAGGGCCACTCGGTGCCCGTCGACCTCGGCCTCCCGGCCGCGGTCCCGCCCGCCGAGCTGTTCCACGGCACCCCGCTGACGGCGCTCCCGGCCGTGCTCGAGCAGGGGCTGCGGCCCGGTCAGCGGCACGCCGTGCACCTGTCGCCGGACGTCGGCACCGCCCGGG
>JALYNK010000440.1 GCA_030773235.1 Actinomycetota bacterium
ACGGAGGAGCGGCGCCGTCCGGCGCCGACGCGCGCACCGCCACGGCGATCGCGGCCGGGACGGCGACGGCCATCGCCAGCGCCGGCACGGCCACCCCGCTGTCGTTGACGGCGAACCCCACGACCGCCATCACCAGGACGGCGACCAGCCCGGCCCGCCAGGCGGGCGCCCGCCGGAAGGATTCGGCGACCGGGCCCGGGGGGCGCAGCAGCACCTGCGCGACGACCAGCACGAGCAGCGGGACGAGCAGGGTGAGAACGTTGTCGGTGAGCAGGTCGAGGTTGGCCGCGGCCTTGCGCTGGAGCACCGTCGCCGCGTCGCCCTGCAGCACCTGGGTGAGGAAACGGCCGAGGTGCGACCGCTCGTCCGGCGGCCGGGCGGCGTCGAGCACGGCGAACAGGGCGACCACGGCGACCGCGGCGAGAGCGGCGCCGGCGAGGCGCAGCAGCGTCACCCGCAGGCCGGCGGCGAGCAGCGCGAGCCCGGCGGCCAGCGGGGCGCGCGAGCCGTCCGGTCGGGCGACGGCGCGGGCGAGCGGTCCGGCGTCCTCCTGCCGGCGCAGGGCCGCGGCGACGTCCGGCGGCCAGTCCGCCGCGGGCCAGGTGCGGGAGCGCAGGGTGCGGCCCGCAGTGGTGTAGCCGAGCGCGACGGCAGCGAGACCGGCGAGGGTCGTCAGGGCCGCCCTCGGTCCGCCGAGGGCGGCGCCGGCGGACAGCACGAGCCAGCGCTCGCCGATGGGCAGGTGCACCGCTCGCTTCGCCCACCGCACGGCGTCGGTGCGGTTGCTGCGCTCGGAGAACGCGATCGCCCGGGCGCTGGACCAGCCGGAGGCGTCGGTGCCGCCCCGGCCGTCGTCGCGCCGGTCCAGCGGCAGCGGTGCGGGCCGGGCCTCCCGCGCGGTCTGGGCGAGCTGGAAGTCGTAGTCGAGCAGGTGCCGGAAGGTCTGCAGCGTGAGCATCGCGCCCGCGAGCAGCCACAGGTCGTCGCCGGAGCGGGCGGCGCCGCGGGCGAGGCCGGCGTACGCGGCGTACTCCTTGACCCGGTCGGACGAGCCGTCGAGCCACGCCCCGAGCGGGGTGAACCGGCGGGTCAGTCGGGCGAGCTCACCGTCGACGCAGTCCACCACGAGCGACGTCTGGAGCAGCAGCGCGCCGGTGATCAGCGCGGGGCGGGTGCCGCGGGCGAGGCAGGCGGCTCCCGCCAGGCCGATCCCGGAGGACGCGAGGGTGACGGCGTTCGGCGTGAGCCCGGCGCGGGCGGCGAGCGGCGTGAGGCGGGTGGACAGTCGGCGGAGCACGAAGGTCGAGTAGAAGCCGTCGTGCGGCCGCAGGGCGCGCGCGACCCGCACCCGCTCCTCGTCGAGGTCGGCCAGCCGGCGCGCCAGCTCCGGGTCGCCCGCACGGCCCCACGGCCACTCGCCCAGGTCCACCGCACGCACCGGCACGCCGGCGCGCACGAGGGCGACGGCGAGCAGGGGCAGGGGGTCCGTGCCGTCGGTCGCGGGCAGGTCGGCGGCGGCGCGCGCGGCGTCAGCGGCGGCGGTCCGGTCGGCGGCGCCCACCAGCAGCAGGCCGGTCGACACGGCGTCGGGGGCGGTGACGTCGTGCAGGGGCGAGCCGGCGCTCTGCACGAGCCCGCTGCGCGTCCGGACCGGCGGGCCCTCGCCCGTGGCGGCGACGGCCAGGGCGGTCGTGCGGCGCGGGTCGTCGAGCACCTCGGCGAGTGCGCTCGCAGGCAGGACGAGGTCGCCCGGGACGAGCGCGAGCGGGCCGGAGCCGTCGAGGACGTCGGCGAGCGAGTGCAGCGCCGCGGCGGCGTCGAGGGCCGCGACCTCCCGCACCGGGACGCCGAGCCGGGCGAGGGCCTCGGCGCCGGGTCCGGGAGGCACCACGACGGCGGGGACGCGGGTCACCTGGCGGGCTCCAGCACGCGCAGGTACGCCGGAGGAACGGCCGGGACGAGCCACACGCCGTTGTCGGACACGGTGAACGCGGTGCCCGCGGCGGACAGCGCGGCCGCGTCGACGGCGAGCACCGCAGCGGCCCCGCGCCGGCGGCCGACCGCCCGGGCGGTGCCGACG
>JALYNK010000441.1 GCA_030773235.1 Actinomycetota bacterium
GGAGCGCGCCGACCGGGCGGTCGCCAGGTCGGCGACCCCCGCGGGGGCGGGCGCGTCGGCGGGGGCCGGTGCGTCGGCGGGCCGGGCCGGCTGCACGGCACCGGGGAACGACACGGCAGCGCCCGTCGACAGCACCTCGCTGCGGATGCCCTCCCAGAGCGAGGGCGGGGGCTCGGCCGAGTCACCGGCGTACGCGAGGTGCGCGAGCGTCTCGCGGTGCACGGCCAGGTCGCGCTCGCACAGCGAGCAGGCCGGCAGGTGGTGCAGCAGCAGCTGCTCGTCCTCGGGCTCGAGCGCCGAGAGCGCGTAGCCGGCGACGAGCTCCTCGTACGTGCGGTGCGGGACCGGGGTCACTGGTCGGCCTCCGGCCGCGACGTGCGCTCGACGGACGGGTGCGCGGAGCCGGCCGCGAGCCCCGGTGCGGCGTCCAGGACCGCGCTGTCGCGCAGCCCGTCCAGGCTGCCGCGCAGCCGGCGCATGCCGGTGAGCATCCGGGTCTTGACCGTGCCGAGCGGCGTGCCGGTGAGGCCCGCGATCTCGCGCTGGGTGTAGCCGCCGAAGTACGCGAGGGTCAGCGCCTCGCGCTGCGCCTCGGGCAGCGTGCGCAGCGCGGCCCGCACGCGCTCGCCGCGCAGGGTCGTCCACACCTCGTCGTGCACCCCGGGCCGATCGCTCTCCCGGGTCTCCAGGGGGTCGTCCGTGCCGTTGCGCCGGCGGCGCAGCTCCTCACGACGCACGGTGTCGACGGCCTTGTGGTGCGTCATCGAGAGCAACCAGGAGGAGAAGCCGCCGCGGGTGGCGTCGAACCGCGAGGCGTCGCGCCAGACGGTGAGAAAGACCTCCTGCACGCAGTCCTGCGCGAACTGGTCGTCGGCCAGCACGCGCCGGGCGAGGCTGTAGCAAGCGCGGCCGTACCGCGCGTAGAGCGCCTCGAGAGCGCCGCCGTCGCCCTGGCAGATGCGGGCGACCAGCTCCCGGTCGTCCCGCGCCCGGTCCTCCCGCTCTGCGGCTGCGGGTGACGGCGTGCTCCGGCCGCGCCACCGCTCGGGATCGGAGTCCCGACTCCGCGGCAGCGTCACGCCTGAGATCATGCCCTGTGTTCGTTGCAGCGCGCCGCACGGTTGGTGCGACGGGCAGAACCACCCGGATGCCGCACCGGACGGAGGGGTTGAGGGCCCGCACCGGGGGGACTCCGTGTGCGATGGTCCGAGCGCGGGCCGTCACCAGGCCCCGCGCCCTGCTGGAGGTCCTCGTGTCCCGCCCCACCTGCGTCCGTGCCGAGCTGCAGCTCCGCCTCGTGGTCGCCGGCTCCGTGCCACTGCCGGTGCGTGCCGACCTCCGCTACGACGTGCTCGACCCGTACGCCGTGCAGGTCTCCTTCCACACGAGCTCGTCCGGCGACAGCGACGTCGTGGAGTGGACCTTCGCCCGGTCGCTGCTGAGCGACGGCGTGTCCGCGCCGACCGGCGAGGGCGACGTCCAGGTCTGGCCGACCTCCAGCGGCGGCAGCACCGTGGTGTGCCTGTCGCTGTCGTCCCCGTCGGGGACCGCGCTGTTCGAGGTGCCGCTCCCCCAGCTCGTCGAGTTCCTCGCGCAGACCTACGAGGCGGTGCCGACCGGCTGCGAGAGCCGCCACGTCGACGTCGACGCGGAGCTCGCGCTGCTGCTGTGGGCCGGGCCCGGCGCCTGAGCCGGAAGGCTCGGGTCTGCTAGGTTCCTGCTCGTCCGCCGGCCTCCGCCGCCGGTGCACGCGGACGTGGCTCAGTTGGTAGAGCATCACCTTGCCAAGGTGAGGGTCGCGGGTTCGAATCCCGTCGTCCGCTCGGAAGGGCGCTGCGAGGCGTCGTTCGGTGCCGTCCTCCGGCTCCGGCCGGGTGGCCGAGTGGCTTAGGCAAGGGCCTGCAAAGCCCTGTACGCGGGTTCGATTCCCGCCCCGGCCTCTCCGCGGCCCCGACACTGCTCGGATCGACACTCGCCCGGGCCGTACGGACAACTGCACAACGCGGGCGATTGGCGCAGTCTGGTAGCGCGCTTCCCTGACACGGAAGAGGTCACAGGTTCAAGTCCTGTATCGCCCAC
>JALYNK010000442.1 GCA_030773235.1 Actinomycetota bacterium
ACGCCGAGCCGGTGCGGCCCGATCCGGGCGACTACCGGCTGTTCTACGCCGGCGTCCGGGACGCGCTGCGCGACGCCGGCCCGCCGCCGGTCGACCCGCGCGACGCGCTCGCCGCGCTCCGGGTCCTGGACGCGGCGCGCGTCTCGGCCCGCGAGGGGCGTACGGCTGCTCTCGACCCGCCGGCGTAGGGCCGGCTCCGGCGCTCAGCCGTACGCGCCGCTCGGCAGGTACGGCGCGAGCGGCCCCGTGACGCAGCGCCGGAGGCCACCTGCGGGTCGACCGTCGGCAGCGACAGGAGGCACAGCGCCCCGCGGAGCGGCCGCACGACCACCCCGTCACGCTGGGCTCAGACGTCCACGCGCCGGCGCCCCTCGAAGGCGCGGCCGAGGGTGACCTCGTCGGCGTACTCGAGGTCGCCGCCGACGGGCAGACCGCTGGCCAGCCGGGTCACCCGCAGGCCGAGCGGCGCGATGAGCCGGGCGAGGTACGTCGCGGTCGCCTCCCCCTCGAGGTTGGGGTCGGTCGCCAGGATGAGCTCCGTGACCGAGCCGTCCGACAGCCGAGCGAGCAGCTCGCGGATGCGCAAGTCGTCGGGGCCGATGCCCTCGATGGGCGAGATCGCCCCGCCGAGGACGTGGTAGCGCCCCCGGAACTCCCGCGTGCGCTCGATGGCGACGACGTCCTTGGGCTCTTCGACGACGCACAGCACGGTCAGATCGCGCCGCGGGTCACGGCACACGCGGCACTGCTCCTGCTCGCTGACGTTGCCGCAGACCGTGCAGAAGCGGACGCGGTCCTTGACCTCGGTGAGCGCGGCGACGAGCCGCCTGACGTCAGCCGGGTCGGCGGCGAGCAGGTGGAAGGCGATGCGCTGCGCGCTCTTGGGCCCCACACCGGGCAGGCGGCCGAGCTCGTCGATGAGGTCCTGGACGGCGCCCTCGTACAAAGGGGGCTACAGCCCGGGCAGGCCGAGGCCGCCCACGCCGCCGGTGACGGGGCCCATCCGCTCGGTCGCCAGCTCGTTCACCGCGCGGCCCGCGTCCTTGATGGCGGCGAGCACCAGGTCCTCGAGGCTCTCGACGTCGTCCGGGTCGACCGCCTCGGGCTTGATCTTGACGGCGACGACCTCGCCCGCTCCGGTCATCGTCACGGTGACCAGACCGCCGCCGGAGGATCCCTCGAGCTGGGCCTGAGCCAGCTCCTGCTGCGCGGCGAGCACCTGCTGCTGCATCTTCTGCGCCTGCTTCATGAGCTGCTGCATGTTGGGCTGGCCGCCTGGCTTCACGCTGTGCTCCCTCGTCGCGGATCCGTGCCGAGCGTACGGGCGGGACCGCTCCCCGGCCCGCGGTGCGAGCCGGCCGCGCCGACAGGACCCGGCGTGCTGGAGCCGGCCGCTCAGTCACCGGTGCGGCTGACGACCCGGCCACCGAGGGCCTGCTCGACGAGGCGCAGCGCGGCCTCGTCCCCGCGCTCGGCGGCCGGCGCCGGGGTCTCGTCGTCGTCGGCCGCCTCGTCACCGGGCGCGAAGCCGTCGTACGGCGGGGGCTCCGGCGCGCTGCGCGCAGCGCGGCCGCCCGGCGCCGGCGGTACGGATGCCGTCCCGCCCGAGCCGGACAGACAGACGACGTCGAGCTGGACCCCGAGCACCGCCTGCAGGGCCTCGCGCAGGTAGTCGACGTTGACGCCCTCCTGGAACTGCCTGGCCAGAGTGGGCGTGGTGAACGACAGCGACAGCCGCGAGCCCTCGAGCGCGGCGACGCTCGCGTCCAGCAGGCGAGCGTGGGTGACGCGCTTGTTCTCCTTGACGTGCTGCAGGACGGCGTCCCACGCCCGGCGCACGGCGGCCGCGTCCAGCCCGCCGGGCGCACCCGCGGACCGGGACGCGGCAGGGGCGGGTGTCGCCTCCGCGCCGCTCCGCGGTACCACCCGACCGCCGGGCACGGCGGTCTCCGGCCACGGGCTCGCGCCCTGCACAGGGCCGTCGGGGCGCGCGCTGCCCGGGCGGACCCGGTCCGGTCGTGCCGTGCCCGGGCGTCCGGCGTCGGGGCGTCCGGCGTCGGGGCGTCCGGCGTCGGGG
>JALYNK010000443.1 GCA_030773235.1 Actinomycetota bacterium
CCGCCGTACGGCGGGCTCGGCCAGCACCGCGCGCATGTCGCCGACCGCGCGCAGCGTACCGCGGACGGTGCCGGTGACCTTGGAGCGGCCGGTGCGGGGCAGGTAGTCCACCTCCGCCTCGCTCACCCGCCAGCCGGCCGCGGCCGCGCGCAGCACCATCTCCAGCGGCCAGCCCGAGCGCCGGTCGCGCAGCCCCAGCTCCAGCAGGGGCTGCCGCGCGGCGGCACGCATGGGGCCGAGGTCGGTGAGCCGGAGCCCGGTGGTCCGGCGGAGCCGGCGGGCGAGGGCGGCGTTGGCCACGCGGGCGTGCACCGGCCAGGCCCCTGGGGCCGCCCGCCGGGCGCCCAGCACGAGGTCGCACTCGCCCCGCCGGACGGGGTCGACCACGGCGGGCAGCTGCGCGGGGTCGAGCGAGCCGTCGCAGTCCAGGAACGCGACCCAGGGCGCGGTCGCCGCGGTCAGCCCGGCCCAGCAGGCGGCGCCGAACCCGCGCTGCGGCGCGTCCACGACGACGGCGCCGAGGTCGCGGGCGATCTGCGCCGACCCGTCGGTCGACCCGTTGTCGACGACCAGGGGCCGGTGGCCGGCCGGCATCCGGGACAGCACCCACGGCAGCGCGGCCGCCTCGTCCAGGCAGGGGAGCACGACGTCGACCTGCGGCTCCTCGGCCGCCGGCCCCGTACGTCCGTCGTCCCGCTCCCCCTGCGCCCCCACCGGGCCAGCAGAGCACGGCGGCCCGCGGTCCGGCTCCGGTTGACCGGCTCGTCGCCCACCTGCGACGGTCCGGCGCAGCGGGAGCCGACGAGTGGAGGGCCCACCATGACCGAGACCGCGGTGCCGACAGCGACGGAGTCCGAGAGCGTCTTCACGTACGGGTCGCCGAACCTCAAGTTCGGGCCGGGCGCCTCGGACGAGATCGGGTTCGACCTGAGCCAGTTCGGCGCGCAGCGAGCGCTCGTGATCACGGACCCCGGCATCTCCGCGACCGGCCTGCCGCAGCGGGTGGCCGACGCGATGGGCCAGTACGACATCGAGGCCAGGGTCTTCGACGGCGTGCACATCGAGCCGACCGACGTGAGCCTGCAGCAGGCCATCGACTGGGCGCGCGAGCACGGGCCCTTCGACGCGTACGTCGCCGTGGGCGGCGGCTCGACCATCGACACGGCCAAGGCCGTCAACCTGCTCACCACCAACCCCGGTGAGCTCATGGACTACGTCAACCAGCCGGTGGGGCAGGGCAGAGCGCCGACGCAGCCGCTGCGGCCGCTGGTGGCCGTGCCGACGACGACCGGGACCGGCTCGGAGAGCACCACGATCTGCGTGATGGACGTGCTGGCGCTCAAGGTCAAGACCGGGATCAGCCACGCCCGGCTGCGACCGGCGCTCGCCGTCGTCGACCCGCTGCTCACCCGCACCCAGCCGCCGCTCGTCACCGCGTCGAGCGGGATGGACATCCTCTGCCACGCGCTGGAGAGCTACACCGCGAAGCCGTACACCGCGTTCGCCCGGAAGACCGCGGACCAGCGGGTGCCGTACTGTGGGTCGAACCCGGTCGCCGACATGTGGTCGGATAAGGCGCTGACGCTGCTCGCCGGGTCCTTCCGCAGAGCGGTGCGCGACGGTGACGACATGGCCGCCCGTACGGACATGTCGATGGCGGCGACGTTCGCGGGGATGGGTTTCGGCAACGCGGGCGTGCACATCCCGCACGCGAACGCGTACCCCATCGCCGGGCGGGTCAAGGAGTACCGGCCCGAGGGCTATCCGAGCGCCGAGCCGATGGTCCCGCACGGGATGTCGGTGTCGCTGACCGCGCCGGAGGCGTTCCGCTTCACCTTCTCCGCGGCGCCGGAGCGCCACCTGCGTGCCGCCGAGCTGCTGGCGCCTGGGTTGGAAAAGGCCGACGACCCGGCCGAGCAGCTCCCGAACGCGCTGATCGCGCTCCTGCGCGACATCGGGATCCCGAACGGCATCGGGGGCGTCGGCTACGGCGAGGGCGACGTCCCGGACCTCGTCGACGGCACGATGAAGCAGCAGCGGCTGCTCGCGGTCGCGCCCCGC
>JALYNK010000444.1 GCA_030773235.1 Actinomycetota bacterium
CGCGGCGCCTGCGCGACCAGGGTGACCGAGGCGCAGGGCCGGCCGTCCGGTACTGCAGCCAGGGGAGCGGTGGCCCGTGCAGCGCGTGCTGGAACTGCTGCGCGACAACGACAGCGTGCTCGGCCGGCTCGTCACGACGGCCGTGCTGCTGGCCGTCGCGCTGCCCCTCGCCGCGCTGCTGGGGCGGCTCGTGGCGCGCCGCGCTGAGGACGCGTACAGCCGCTACTACCTCCGCAAGGGCGCCCGCTACCTCGTGTTCGGGCTGGTGCTGGTGGCCCTGGCTGTCGTGTGGCGGCCGTTCGCCGGGCGCGTCGGCGTCGTGCTCGGCCTCGCCGCGGCCGGGGTCGCCTTCGCCATGCAGGAGGTGATCGGGGCGTTGGCCGGCTGGGTGAGCATCCTCACGGGGCGGCAGTTCCGGGTGGGCGACCGCGTGCAGATGGGCGGGGTGCGCGGCGACGTCCTGGACATCACCCCGCTGCGGACCACGATCCTCGAGATCGGGTCGGGCCGGGACGACGGGTCGTGGGTGCGCGGCCGGCAGTACACCGGGCGCACGGTGTCGGTCTCCAACAAGGCCGTGTTCAGCGAGCCCGTCTACAACAGCAGCGCCGTCTTCGACTACCTCTGGGAGGAGCTGACGGTGCCCGTGCCCTACGACGCCGACTGGCGGCTCGCCGAGCGCGTGCTGCGCGAGGAGGCGGAGCGGGCGTTGGCGTCGGCCGGAGCGCAGCGCGCGATCGAGACTGCGCGCCAGCGGTACCCCGTGGGCCGCGCCGAGGTGGAGCCCCGCGTCTTCGTGCGGGCCACCGACAACTGGGTGGAGCTGTCGGCCCGCTTCGTCGTGCCGGTCCGGGCCGCCCGCTCGGTGAAGGACCAGATGACCCGCCGCGTGCTGGCCCGGTTCACCGACGAGCACATCGAGGTCGCGTCCGCCACGCAGGACGTGACCGTGCGGCCCGCGAGCACCGGCGACTGAACCGGTCGGCACCAGCACCTGCGACGTGCCTCAGCTGCCGATCTTGTCCGGGCGCGCCAGGCGGTAGCCCACGCCGCGCGCGGTCAGCACGAGCCGCGGCTCGTCCGGGTCGTCCTCGATCTTGGCGCGCAGCCGACGGACGTGGACGTCCAGTAGGCGGGTGTCCCCGAAGTAGTCGTAACCCCAGACCCGCCGGAGCAGCTGCTCACGCGTGACCACGTGCCCCGCACGGGCGGCGAGCTCGACGAGCAGCCGGAACTCCGTCCGGGTGAGGTGGAGCTCCTGACCTCCTTTGCGGGTGCGGCCCTCCTCCACGAGAAGCTCGAGCTCACCGACGTGCAGCACGGGGCCCAGAGCCGGACGTACGCGCCGCAGCACGGCTCGCACCCTGGCCGCCAGGACCTCGGCCACCACCGGCTTGACGACGTAGTCGTCGGCGCCCGCCTCCAGGCCGGCGACCACCTCAGTGCTGGCCGACCTGCCGGTCACCATGATCACCGGGGTGTCGCCGGCGCTGCGGATGCGTCGGCAGAGCGGCACCCCGTCGCCGTCCGGCAGCGTGAGGTCCAGCAGGACGGCGTCGACGCCCTCGAGTGCGTGCAGGGCCTCGCGCCCGTCGCGGGCTTCGACGACCTCGTAGCCCTCGTCGGACAGCGCGAGCCGCAGCGCGCGTCGGACGTCCGCGTCGTCCTCCACGAGCAGGAGCCGACCCCTGGCACTCGCTGCGCCCATCCGCGCATCCTGCTGCACGTCGCCGAACCCGGTTCAGCGCGATGGCGCAGGTAGCCGGGACGTCGGCACCGGCAGCGGCGTGGGGTCGCGCTCGGGCTCCACGCCGCAGCTCGTGGCAAGCAGGAGGCCTGCGAGCACGAGCCACGCCCGGTGCGACCGCTGCCGACCTGTCACGGCTGCGCCAGTGGCAGTTCGACGACGAAGCGCGCGCCACCGCCC
This sequence comes from Actinomycetota bacterium, assembly GCA_030773235.1. Classification (GTDB taxonomy): domain Bacteria; phylum Actinomycetota; class Actinomycetes; order Mycobacteriales; family SCTD01; genus JALYNK01. Next base: position 1,928 of record JALYNK010000444.1, read on the forward strand.
GGCCGGTCCTCCACCCACACCTGACCGCCGTGCAGAGCCGTCAGTTCGCCCGCGAACGCCAGCCCGAGCCCCACCCCCGCCGGTCGTTCCCCTCCGGAGCGACCGCCGCGGGTGAAGCGCTCGAAGATGCGC
>JALYNK010000445.1 GCA_030773235.1 Actinomycetota bacterium
GACGACCCGGTCCGCGAGCTCGAGGCCCTCGACGGCGACGACGCGGGCGACGAGCCGCTCTCGCCCGGCGAGCGCGAGGACGTCCTCGACGACCTCGAGGACCTGGAGGTCTTCGAGGCGCTGCTCAGCCCCCGGGGCGTCCGCGGCCTCGTCGTCGACTGCGAGGACTGCCGCGAGCCCCACTACTTCAGCTGGGACCTGCTGCGCGGCAACCTGCGGCACCTGCTCGACCGCGGGACGGCGCGCGTGCACGAGCCGGCCTTCTCCCCCGACCCCGCCGACTACGTCACCTGGGACTACGCCCGCGGGTTCGCCGACGCGAGCCTCGACGACGACGACTGATCGGCACCGCCCGACCCCGTTGCCCGGCGCTGCACGATGAGCGCGGGGAGGGGGCGGACGGGCGTCGTCGAGCGGGCCGCGCGCGATCTGGCGCGGGACGAGCCGTGGCTCGCCCGCGACCGGCTGGGATCGGCGCTGCGCGAGCGGCCGGCGGACCCGAGCTGCTCGACCTGCTGGGCGCGACGTACGCGCGGATGTCGGACCTCCCGGCGGCCGGCGCGGCGTGGTTGCTCTCCGCCCGGCCCGACGCGGAGATCGCGCCCGCCCTGGAGGCCCTGCGGCTGCGGTACGCCAGGCCGCAGGTGAGAGCGTCCGCGCTGCACGTCGGGCAGCCGCTGTCGGCGTACCCGCCCGCTGCGCAGGAGCGGCTGCGGGGGCTCGGCCTGCTCACCTCCTGCGCTGGATCTTTCGACCGGACGAGCCGGAGGTTCAGGTGACCAGGCCGCGCCGGAAGCCGAGGGCGACCGCCTGAGCGCGGTCGTTGACGCCGAGCTTGCGGAAGAGCCGCCGGGCGTGCGTCTTGATCGTGTCCTCGGACAGGTAGAGCTCGCGGCCGATCTGGCTGTTGCTCTTGCCCTGGCTCATGCCGGTGAGCACCTGCAGCTCGCGCTCGGTGAGCGCGGCCGACGGTGCGGCGCTGCGCGCCGGCTCGCGGGTGAGCAGCGCGCGGCGCAGCGAGGGCTCGACGAGGTCGGCGCCGCACAGCGCGTGCGCCACCGCGGCGCACAGCTCCTCGTGGCTCACGTCCTTGAGGAGGTAGCCCCGGGCGCCGTTGGCGACGGCCAGGGCCACCTGGTCGCGGTCGTCGGCCGCCGTCAGCATGATCACGCGGGCCTCGGGGTGCGCCGCGACGAGCCGGCGGGTCGACTCCAGGCCGCCGAGGCCCGGCATGCGCACGTCCATCAGCACCAGGTCCGGGCGCTCGTGCGGGAAGCGCGCGAGCACCTCCTCGCCGCTGGCGGCGGTCTCGACCCGGTCGACGGACGGGATGGCGGCGACGAAGTGGCGCAGGCCCTCCCGGACGATTCGGTGGTCGTCGCAGATCAGGACAGTGGTCACGGGACAGCCTTCGGGGACAGCGCCGTACGGCGCGCGAGGGGGTGCGGGCGGAAGGACAGCCGGCAGCGGCCGGAGGAGCAGGACAGCTCGGTGCCGCAGGCCCGCGCGCGGCGCGCCCAGCGGTCGGGACCGGCCAGGTCGGCGCCGGACACGTCGAGCACGACGAGCCCGGGCCGGGGCGAGGCCAGGGAGACGGTCAGCGGAGCCGGGGACGCTCCGGAGGCCAGGGCGAGGTGCTGCACCAGCCGGTACGCCGTCCCGACCGCGCCGGGCGACAGCGCGTCGAGCTCGGCGGCCGGGGCGTCGACGTGCAGGTCGAGCGCGGGTGCGCCGGCCTCGACGAGCCGCTCCGACAGCGCCCGCAGCGCGCCGGGCAGCCCGTCCGAGCCACGGGGCCGGACGTGCCACATCGTGCGGCGCAGCGCGACCACCGCCGCCTGCACCGCGTCGCGCACCGCCGGCGCGGCGCTGGCGCCGGAGCGCAGGGCGGCGTCGGCGGCGTAGCGGGTGGCCAGCAGCTCCTGCAGGACGCCGTCGTGCAGCGCGTCGGCCAGCTCGTCCCGCTCGGCCTCGAGCGCGGCGAGCGCATCCTCGGCCAGGAGCAGCGCGGGGTCGTCGACCGGCGCGGTGCAGGTCCGGGTGGGTCCCAGGGCGAGG
>JALYNK010000446.1 GCA_030773235.1 Actinomycetota bacterium
GAGCTGATCATCAGCGGCGGCTACAACGTCTACCCGCGCGAGGTGGAGGACGTGCTGCGCCTCCACCCGGCCGTGCGGGACGCCGCCGTCGTCGGCCTGCCGGACAGCACGTGGGGCGAGCGGGTCACCGCGTTCGTCGAGGCCGAGGGGGTCGGCGAGCGCGAGCTGCTCGACCTCGCGGCCCGCGAGCTCGCGCCGTACAAGCGCCCGAAGCAGGTGGTCTTCGTGGCCGCCCTGCCGCGCAACGCGCTCGGCAAGGTCGTCAAGCCGGAGCTGGTCCGGGGTGCGCAGGGCTGAGCGCCCGGAGCCGGTCGAGGTCCGGCGACTGCCGGCCGAACACCCCTTCCAGCGCGGCCGCCAGCTGCAGCACGCCGAGGTCGTCGCCGGGCCGCCCGACGACCTGCACCCCCACGGGCAGCCCGTCGACCGTGCCCGCGGGCACGCTGGCCGCCGGCACCCGCAGCACGCTGACCAGGTACGACGAGCGCATCCAGCCGAGGTAGTCGGGCTGCACCTCGCCGCCGACCTCCCGCGGCCACAGCACGTCGACGTCGAACGGCAGCACCTGGCTCACCGGCAGCAGCAGGAACTCGTGCTCGCGCAGGAAGTCCGCGGCCGCCGCGACCAGCGCGGTGCGGCGCTGGAACGCGCGGGCCAGCTGCTCGGCGGTCACGGTCCGGCCGTACGCGACGTTCTCGCGCACCAGCGGGCCGACCGCGTCGCCGGCCCGCTCGACCTCCGGGCCGAGCGTCGTCGCCAGGTGCCAGCCGCGCAGCACGCGGAACACCTCGTCGGCGCCGCGCACGTCGGGCTCGGCGTCCACGAGCCGCACGCCGAGGGACTCCACGGCCGGCCAGGCGGCGGCGAACGCCTCCAGCACGGCCGGCTCGTACGGCAGGCCGAGCGCGCCGCCCCACGCCACGCGGACCCCGCGCACGTCGCGGTCGAGCGGCCCGGCGAACACGCTGCCCGGCTCCGGCAGCGCCAGCGGGTCCCGCAGGTCGGGTCCGGCCACCGCGCTGAGCAGCAGCGCGGTGTCGGCGACCGTGCGGCCCAGCGGGCCGGCGACGGACAGGTCGAGGAAGGCGTCCCGCGCGGGCAGGGCCGGTACCCGCCCGGGCGTCGGACGCAGCCCCACGACGCCGCAGAAGCTCGCCGGGTTGCGCAGCGAGCCGCCCATGTCGCTGCCGTCGGCGAGCGCGGTCATCCCGGTCGCCAGCGCGACGGCCGCGCCGCCGCTGCTGCCGCCGGCCGTACGGGCGGGGTCCCACGGGTTGCGGGTCGCGCCGAACACCGGGTTGGTGGTCTGCGAGCCGCAGGCGAACTCCGGCACGTTCGTCTTCCCCAGGCGCACCCCGCCGGCCGCGCGGACCCGGGCGGCGAGGACGGCGTCGGCTGCCGGCACGTGGTCGGCGTACAGCCGGGAGCCCCAGGTGGTGCGCAGCCCGGCCGTCGGGAGCGCGTCCTTGTGCGCGCACGGCAGCCCGTGCAGCGGGCCGACCGGGCCGGAGCGCAAGAGAGCGTCGTCGAGCTCCCGCGCCCGCTGCTCGGCGCGCTCGGCGTCGAGCGTGACGACCGCGTTGAGCAGCGGATCGAGCTCGGCGACGCGGGCGAGGCACGCGGCGAGCAGCTCGCGAGCCGACAGCTCCCCGGTGCGCAGGAGCGCGGCGAGCTCCACCGCGGGGCGCAGGCACAGGTCGTCGTCGGCCACGGCCGGAGCGTAGGCACGGGCTTGACGACCGGCCGGGCGGCCCGGCAGTGACCTGTCCGGGCGGCCGGGCCCGGCCCGTCCGGGCCGCCCCACGTGGCCCGTCCAGGCGGGCAGGCCTGGTACTCCGGTCGCGCTCTCGACCCGCTCCAGGTCGGGGCGGCGCCTGCCGACAGGACCGGGACGGCACTCCCAGGAGGAGGACGGATGGCGCGTGTGCTGGTGGTCGAGGACGAGCCGACGGTGAAGGAGCTCGTGGCGATGCGTCTGCGCGCCGCGGGGCACCGGGTGGTGGCCGCGGCCACGGCGGCGGAGGCGGTGCAGGTCGTCGGCGACCGCGGCG
>JALYNK010000447.1 GCA_030773235.1 Actinomycetota bacterium
CTCACCGACCGATGGAGTTAGCGAAGGCATAAACCGCTGGCGGTATCTGCGCGACGCGGCGCTGGACGACGTGGAGCGGCGGCTTGACGGCGAGCTGCGGCGCTGCGCCCGGCACGTGGTCACGGAGAACGCGCGGGTGGCGGCCGCCGTCGGCCTCCTCGGGCAGCTGGACCGCCCCGACGCCCGGGAGGCGCTCGGGGCGCTGTTCGCCGCGTCGCACACCTCGCTGCGCGATGACCTCCGCGTCTCGTGCCCGGAGCTCGACGCCGCCGTGGCGGCGGCCCTGCGCTGCGGTGCCGTCGCCGCTCGGATGACGGGTGGCGGCTTCGGCGGCTGCGCGGTCGCCCTCGTCCCGGACGACGCCGTCGCCGGACTGGTCCGGGACGTGCCCGCCGCCGTGCGCGCCGCCGGGCTGCGGGAGCCGCGTGTGCTCGAGCTCGTGCCGTCGGACGGCGCCCGCCGCGCTGGCTGACCGCGCGCTGGGTTAGGGCAGCCTCGCCTCAGTCGGCATACGCTGCGGTGCGTGCTCGACTCCGTTCCCGCGCCGGCCCCGGCTGCTGCCGGCGGGTTCGGCGCGGTGGTGCGGGACCTCGCCCGGCACGGCGCGGCCGTCGCGGTCGTGACGGAGGACGGCCGGCTGACGTACGCCGAGCTGGCCCGCCGCGTGGCGGAGACCGCCGCCCGCCTCGGCCCGGAGCGCCGCCTCGTGCTCGTCGCCGGCGGCAACGAGATCGACCCGCTGGTCACGTACCTCGCCGCGCTCTCGTCGGGCTGCCCCGCGCTGCTCGTGCCGGGGGACGACGACGGCGCCCTCGACGCGTTCGTCGCGGCGTACGACCCGGACGTCGTGCTCCGCCGGGTGCGGGGGCGCTGGCGGCTGACCGAGCGCCGGGCCGGCTCCGCGCACGACCTGCACCCCGATCTCGCGCTGCTGCTCAGCACGTCCGGCTCGACGGGGTCACCCAAGCTCGTGCGCCTGTCGCACGCCAACCTGCTCGCCAACGCCGAGCAGATCGCGCAGTACCTCGGCATCACCGCCGCCGACCGGGCCGCGACGGCCCTGCCGCTGCACTACTGCTACGGCCTGTCGGTCGTGCACAGCCACCTGCTGCACGGCGCCGCCCTCGTGCTCACGCCGCGCTCCGTCGTGGACGCTCAGTTCTGGGCCCTCGCCCGGCGCGCCGGCGCGACGTCGTTCGCCGGCGTGCCGCACACCTTCGAGCTGCTCGACCGCAGCGGCGTCGACCTCGCGCTGCCCTCGCTGCGCTGCGTGACGGCGGCGGGCGGCCGCCTACCGGAAGCGCGCGTGCGGGCGTACGCCGAGCTCGGCCGCCGCCACGGGTTCGAGCTGTTCGTCATGTACGGCCAGACCGAGGCGACCGCGCGCATGGCGTACCTGCCGCCGCAACTCGCCGCGTCCCGGCCCACCGCGATCGGGGTGCCCGTGGCCGGCGGCGCGTTCCGCCTCGAACCCGTGCCCGAGTCCGACGAGCCCGGCGTCGGCGAGCTGGTCTACACCGGCCCCAACGTGATGATGGGCTACGCCCGCGGCCCGGCCGACCTCCGGCTCGGCCAGGAGATGACGGAGCTGCGCACCGGCGACCTGGCCCGGCGCGCTCCCGACGGCCTGTTCGAGGTGGTCGGCCGGCGCAGCCGGTTCGCCAAGGTGCTCGGGCTGCGCGTCGACCTCGAGCACGTCGAGTCCGTCCTCGCCGGCCGCGGCGTCGGAGCCTGCGCGGTGGAGGCCGACGGCCGGGTGGTCGTCGCCGTCGCCGGTCGCGCGACCCTCCGGCTGCACCGCCGGGCCACCCGCGCCTGCGGCCTGCCCCCGCACCTCGTCCGCCTGCACCCGGTGGCGGACCTCCCCCGGCTCCCGACCGGCAAGCCGGACCTGGCCGCGGTCCGCGCCCTGGCCGCGCAACCCGCGGTCCCCGCCCAGCCCACTGTCCCCGCCCAGCCCATTGTCTCGGCCCAGCCCGCCGCCCCGGCCCAGCCCGCTGTCCCGGCCCAGCCCGCTGTCCCGGCCCAGCCCGCTGTCCCGGCCCAGCAG
>JALYNK010000448.1 GCA_030773235.1 Actinomycetota bacterium
GGCAGCGGTGGCCCGAGCTCGGCGCGCAGAACGCGCGTCTCCTGGAGGACGCGCTCGACGACGGCCGGCTCCCCGAGGACCCGCTGCTGCTCCGGTCGCTGCGGCGCAACCTGCCCCGGGTGCGGCGGGAGCGGCGCGTCCTGCGGGTGCTGCTGGGGCTCGGGCTCGTCGCGCTCGCCGGAGCCGCCGGAGCGCTGGGGCTCGTCCAGCCGCCCCGGCTTGCTGCGCGGCTGCTCGGGCTCGCCCTCACGGCCGGGGTGTGGGGACTGACCGTGGCGCTGCTGCGTCGCGAGGACACGCGGCGCAGGGCCCGGCTGGCTGCTGCGGCAGCAGCGCTCGCCGCTCCCGTCGCCTGAGCCCGTGCGGCGCTGGGGCCGGCGAGCGACGGCCCTTGGGCCCGCGAGCTACGCCCCGCGGGCGATCTACGCCTCGCGACCGCAGCGATCACGCGGCCCAGCGGGGAGCGGATCCGCGGGACGGAGATCGTCGGACGGGAGCCGAAGATCGTCGAGTCCGGGCTGCGCGGCCGGAGCGGCGGCGCGCGGACCGGGTCGACTGCGCCGGTCGGACCGGCGGGTCAGCGGAGCAGGGCGCGGGCGGCGTACCGGCCGTCGGCGGCGTCGACCTGCAGCGGCAGGCCGTACGCCCGCGACAGCAGCGGTCCGGTGAGGACCTCGCCCACCGGCCCGGAGGCGACGATCCGGCCGCGGGCGAGGAGCAGCGCGTGGGTGACCGCGCGCGGGACCTCCTCGACGTGGTGCGTGACGAGCACGCTGGGAGCGCCGTCCGGGTCGCCGGTGAGCCGGTCGAGGAGGGCGAGCAGCGCCTCGCGGGCTCCGAGGTCGAGACCGGCCGCCGGCTCGTCGAGCAGCAGCAGCTCGGGGTCGGTCATGAGCGCGCGGGCCAGCAGCACGCGCTTGCGCTCGCCCTCCGACAGCGAGCCGAACCGCCGGCCCGCGAAGCGCCCGAGCCCCACCCGGCGCAGCAGGTCGCGCGCCCGATCGGCGTCGCCGGGGTCGGTCGCGCCGCCCCACCGACCGACGACCCCGTGCGCCGCGGTGACGACGACGTCGAGCACCGGCTCGTGCGCGGGCACCCGGTCGGCGAGCGCCGCGCTGGCAAGCCCCACGCGGGTCCGCAGCTCGCCGAGGTCGGCCTGCCCGAAGCGCTCACCGAGCAGCTCCACCGACCCCGAGCTCGGCACGAACGCGGCGGCGGCGACCTGCAGCAGGGTGGTCTTCCCGGCGCCGTTGGGTCCGAGCACGACCCAGCGCTCCCCCTCCCGCACCGTCCAGTCGACCTCGGCGAGCAGCGTCGCGCGCTCCCGGACCACGCCGACACCGGACATCTGCAGCACGGGAGCGGGCATGGGCCGACCGTAGTGCCGGGCCGATGCTGGGAGCGGGAGCGTGCAGGGCGGGTTCGCGGGGTGGGCCGTCGGCGTCGTCGAGCGGCTCGGCGCACCCGGCGTCGGCGTGCTCATCGCACTGGAGACGCTGCTGCCGCCGGTGCCGTCGGAGGTGGTGCTGCCCTTCGCCGGTTCAGCGCGGCCCGCGGCACCTTCTCCCCGCTCACGGCGTGGGTGGCGGCCACGACCGGCTCGCCCGTCGGCGCGTACCTGCTGTACGCCGTCGGTGCGCTGGTGGGCGCCGAGCGTCTGCACGTCCTGGCGGGCAAGCGGTGGTTCGTGCTGTTCAGCTCGGCCGACCTCGCGCGCGGGGAGCGCTTCTTCGCCCGGCACGGCGGCAAGGTCGTGCTCCTCGGCCGCCTCGCGCCGTTCGTCCGCAGCGTGGTGTCGGTGCCGGCCGGAGCGACCCGGATGCCGCTGGTGCGGTTCACGGCGCTGACTGTGGCGGGCAGCGGGGTGTGGAACGCGGCGTTCCTCGCTCTCGGCTACACGCTCGGCGAGCGCTGGGAGCAGGCCCGCCAGTACGCGCAGCCGCTGGCGTACGCCGTGCTCGTCGCCGCCGTCCTCGGCGTCGTCCTGCTCGTCGTGCGGCGCTCCCGCCGGCGCTGACGGCCCGCCGCGCTCAGCGCGCGGCGGCCG
>JALYNK010000449.1 GCA_030773235.1 Actinomycetota bacterium
GCCGACCCGGCGAAGACGACGGCGGACATCACCACCGTGGCGAGCGGCGGGATGCCGGCGGCGGCCGCGACCACGCCGAACGACAGGGCCAGGACGAACGACGCCCCGGCGTACGGCCGGCCGTCGAGCGCGCCGTCCCGCAGGGTGCGTCCCTCGGGCGGACGCGCCGGGGCGGGCACGGTCAGGGCCGGGTGGCGCGCACCGCGTCCGCCGAGGCGAGGTCGCCGCGCGCCGTGAGCCCGGCGACGACGCCGTCGACGTCGGCCGGGGGGCGGTTCTGGCTCAGCTTCGCCTTGGCCTCGATCCGAGTGATGACGAGCTCGACGCCCACCACCGCCCGCAACTGTCCGGCGACGAACGGTCCCGGCGCGTCGTCGACCGACCACGGCTGCTGCGTGCCCGCCTCGTGCCGCTCGGTGAGCCGGCGTACGAGGTCGCCCACCCAGTCGGGGTCGTCGTGCACGACGAGCCGGCCGTACACGTGGGCCCTGACGTAGTTCCACGTCGGGACGACCCGCCCGTGCTCGGCCTTGCTCGCGTACCAGGACGGCGAGACGTACGCGTCGGGGCCGCGGACGATCACGAGCGCTTCGCCCAGCACCGGCTCGCGCCACTGCGGGTTGTTGCGCGCCAGGTGCCCGTGCAGCGCCCCGAGCTCGCCGACGCCCGGCTCGTGCGCGAAGGGCAGCAGGGTCGCCAGCAGGCCGGCGGGCGTCGCGGTGACCAGGTCGGCGGCGCCGTGCCGGGTGAGCAGCTCCCGCACGGCCTGCTCGTCCACGGCGAAGTGCGCGGGCACGTACACGTCGACCCCCTCGTCCCGAGCGCCCAGTCTGCCGCCCGCCGTCGCGGCTCATCCCGACGGCGGCACCGGCAGGGTGACCGTGAAGCGCGCGCCGCCCGCGTCAGCGGCGTCGAGGACGAGGTCGCCGCCCTGCTCCCGCGCGGTCTCGCGGGCGATCGACAGCCCGAGCCCGCTGCCGCCCGCGTCGCGGTCGCGCGCTGTGTCCAGGCGGCGGAAGCGCTCGAAGACTGCCTCCCGCTCGGGAACCGGGACGCCCGGTCCGTCGTCCTCGACCACGACCCGGCCGTCGGACACGGTGACGAGCACGGACGTCCGGGCGTGGCGCACGGCGTTGTCGACGAGGTTGCGCAGCACGCGCTGCACGGCGTCCGGATCGGCGCAGGCGCGGCCCGCCCCGCGCACCTGCACCGACGGGGCGACGGCGAGCGGACGGGCCAGCTCGGCGAGGTCGACGTCCTGCGGGCGCACCGGAGCCGCGCCGAGCCGGGCGAGGACGAGCAGGTCGTCGACGAGGCGGCCGAGCCGGAGCACCTCTCCGACCAGCTCGGTGGCGAGCTCCTGCGCGGTGTACGCGCCGGGGTGGGCCTGCGCGACCTCGACGGCGGCGCGCAGCGCCGCGAGCGGCGACCTCAGCTCGTGGGCGGCGTCGGCGACGAACGCGCTCTGCCGCTCCCCCGCGGCCTGCAGCCGGTCGAGCATGGCGTTGAGCGTCCGGGCGAGGTCGGCCAGCTCGTCGCCGCCGGGCGGCACCGGCAGGGAGCCGCCGCCGCCGAGCGCCGTGACCCGCTCGGCGCCGCGGCGGAGATCATCGACCGGCCGCAGCGCGCGGCCGAGCAGACCCCACGTCACCGCGCCGACCAGCCCCGTGAGCAGCGGCACGACGACGAGCAGCGCCACCCGGAGCGCGCGGAACGCGCCCAGCACGTCCCGCAGCGGCACGGTGGCGGCGACGGTGACGGGCTCGCCACGCAGCCGCGCGGTACGGGTGACCAGCCGGACCGGACCGGTGCCGTACGCGGTGCGCTCCACCGTGCGCGGCTCCTGCGTGGCCGGCAGCCGCTCCGGCGGCAGCAGCGGCAAGGTGCGGCTCGCCGTTGCCGAGGCGGCCACCACCCGCCCGGCCGGGTCGAGCACCTGCACCACCTCGCCGGGCTGCTGCACGGGCAGCACCGCGGGCAGCCGGTCGACCGCCGCGAGCGCCGCGACCTCGTCCGCCCGCGCGGTGGCGAGGCGGTCCAGCGC
>JALYNK010000450.1 GCA_030773235.1 Actinomycetota bacterium
GGGTGTCCCGCTCCGTCCTCACCGCCGTCGCCTGGCCGTACGCGAACGGGCCCCGGCACATCGGCCACGTGGCCGGGTTCGGCGTTCCCAGCGACGTGTTCAGCCGGTACTGCCGCATGCGGGGCGACCGGGTGCTCATGGTCTCCGGCACCGACGAGCACGGGACGCCCATCCAGGTGCAGGCCGAGCGCGAGGGCGTCACGGCGCGCGAGCTCGCCGACCGCTACAACCGCGTCATCGCCGAGGACCTGCAGGGCCTCGGGCTGTCGTACGACCTGTTCACGCGCACCACCACGCGCAACCACTACTCCGTCGTGCAGACGATGTTCCGGGCGCTGCACGACAACGGCTACGTCGTCGAGCGACCGCAGCTGTCGGCCATCTCGCCGTCGACGGGGCGCGGCCTGCCCGACCGCTACGTCGAGGGCACCTGCCCGATCTGCGGCTACGACGGCGCCCGCGGCGACCAGTGCGACAACTGCGGCAACCAGCTCGACCCGCAGGACCTCGTCCGGCCGCGCTCGCGGATCAACGGCGAGACGCCGCAGTTCGTCGAGAGCGCGCAGTTCTTCCTCGAGCTGCCGGCGTTCGCCGAGACGCTCGGGAGCTGGTTGCAGAGCCGGACGGACTGGCGCCCGAACGTCCTGAAGTTCAGCGCGAACCTGCTCGACGACCTCAAGCCGCGCGCCATCAGCCGCGACCTCGACTGGGGCGTCCCGATCCCGCTGCCCGGCTGGGTCGACCGCCCGGACAAGCGGCTGTACGTCTGGTTCGACGCCGTCATCGGCTACCTGTCGGCGAGCGTCGAGTGGGCGCGGCGCAGCGGCGACCCGGACGCCTGGCGCCCCTTCTGGCAGGGCGACGACGCCACGTCGTACTACTTCATGGGCAAGGACAACGTCGTCTTCCACACCGTCATCTGGCCGGCGGTCCTGCTGGGAGCCAGCGGACGGCCGCACGGCACGTCCGGGCCACTGGGGCCGCTGGAGCTCCCGAGCGAGGTGGTCAGCTCGGAGTTCCTCACCATGGAGGGGCGCAAGTTCTCCTCCTCGCGCAGCGTCGTCATCTACGTCCGCGACGTCCTGGAGCGCTACGGCGCCGACGCGCTGCGCTACTACCTCGCCGCCGCCGGCCCGGAGTCGAGCGACACCGACTTCACGTGGGAGCAGTTCGTCACCCGCAACAACACCGAGCTCGTGGCGGGCTGGGGCAACCTCGTCCACCGCACGCTCAACCTGGTGCACAAGAACGTCGGCCGGATCCCGGGGCCGGGCGACCTGCTCGGCGCCGACCAGGCCGTGCTCGCCGGGTCGCGCGACGCGTTCGAGACGGTGGGCCAGCTGCTCGGCCGCTCCCACCAGAAGGCCGCGCTCGGCGAGGCGATGCGGGTGGTCGGCGAGGCCAACAAGTACCTCTCCGAGCAGGCGCCCTGGAAGCTCAAGGACGACCCCGCGCGCCGCGACACGGTGCTGCACGTGGCCGTGCAGCTCGTGGACGACGCGAAGGCGCTGCTCACGCCGTTCCTGCCCGCGAGCAGCGATCAGGTGCACCGGATGCTCGGCGGCGAGCGACCGTGGAGCGGTCAGCCGGAGCTGCGTGAGGTCGACGACCTCGACGGCGGCCCGGGCTACCCCGTCCTCACGGGCGACTACGACACCGAGGCGGTCTGGCAGTCCCGCCCGGTGCGCGTCGGGCAGCCGGTCGCCACGCCCACAGCGCTGTTTCCCAAGCTCGGGCCGGAGGTCGTCGAGGAGGAGCTCCGGCGGCTGGAGGACGAAGCAGGGCCTGCGGCGTGAGCCGTCGGACCCGCACCGACCTGCGTCCGGCCGGAGGCCGGCCCGGCAAGGACCGCGAGACGCCGCCGCCGCTCCCGGAGCCGCTCGCGGTCGGCGTGCTGGACAGCCACTGCCACCTCGACCTGATGAGCGGCGACCCCGCCCAGGCGCTCGCCGACGCCGCCTCGGTCGGCGTGGGCACGGTGGTGCAGGTCGGGATCGACGTGCCGTCCAGCCGCTGGTCCGCCGAGCTGGCCGCGGCGCAC
>JALYNK010000451.1 GCA_030773235.1 Actinomycetota bacterium
CCGGCCCGCGGCGCGGCCGCGCTCGCCCGCGTGCGCGCCGAGGTGCCCGACGCCCGCGCGGACCTCGTGTCGCTGGACCTCGCGTCCCTGCGCAGCGTGGCCGCGGCCGCGGACGACGTCGCGTCGCGCGTCGAGTCGCTGGACCTCCTGCTCGACAACGCGGGCGTCATGGCCGTCCCGCGGCAGGTCACCGAGGACGGCTTCGAGCGGCAGATGGCCGTCAACCACCTCGGCCACTTCGCGCTGACCGGACGCCTCCTCCCCCTGCTGCTGCGCGCGGGCGATCAGGGCCGGGACGCCCGGGTGGTCGTCACCTCGAGCGGCGCCCACCGCTTCGGTCGGGTCGACCTCGACGACCTGGCCGGAGCCCGCTCGTACGGCCGCTGGCGGGCGTACGGCGCCAGCAAGCTGGCCGACCTGCTGTTCGTCCGCGAGCTCGACCGGAGGCTGCGGGAGCGCGACCTGCCGCTGCTCGCCGTCGCGGCGCACCCCGGCTGGGCCGCGACGCACCTGCAGAGCGGCCAGGGCAACCGCCTGCTCGAGGGCGCGCTGCGGCTGGGCAACCTGCTGGTCGCGCAGTCCGAGCGTGCCGGCGCCTGGCCGCTGCTGTACGCCGCCACGATGCCGGACGTCCAGGGCGGCGAGTACTTCGGGCCCGACTGGCCCGGGGAGCTGCGCGGGCACCCCACGCGCGTCGGGCGCAGCGCCGCCGCGCGCGACCACGCCCTCGCCCGCGGGCTGTGGGAGCGCTCCGAGCAGCTCACCGGCGTCCGCTACGACGCCCTCGCCTGACCCGCGCCGCCCACCCGCCTGTCCGCCTTGTCCGCCTGCAGCGACGCCGACCCGCCGGTCGCTACGTCGCCCTGCGCGGACAAGCGAGTGCCTGGTGCCGCTTGTCCGCCCGCCGCGACGTCGACCCGCCGGCCCGTACGTCGCCCTGAGCGCACAAGCACGTCGGTCGAAGGGCTGGCAGGCTGCGCTCCCGCCGTCGAGGAGGACGACCGTGTCGATCAGCGCCGACGATCCGCACCCCAGGTCCCGCATGGCCGTCCTCGGCACCGAGCTCGCATACGTCGACACCGGCGACGCGGAGCGCGGAACGGCGGTGTTCCTGCACGGCAACCCGACGTCGTCGTACCTGTGGCGCAACGTGATCCCGCACGTCCTCGACGCGGGCTTCCGCTGCCTCGCGCCGGACCTCGCCGGGTTCGGCGACTCGGGACCGTCGGGCACCGGCGGCTACCGCTTCGCCGACCACGCGCAGCACCTCGACGCGTGGTTCGACACGCTCGAGCTGGACCGCGTGGTGCTCGTCCTGCACGACTGGGGCTCGGGACTCGGGTTCTGGTGGGCGCGGCGCCACGCCGAGCGGGTGCGCGGCGTCGCCTACATGGAGGCGATCCTCAGCGAGCTGCACTGGGACGACTGGCCCGATGCCGCGCGCGGCATCTTCGCGGCGATGCGCTCGCCGGCGGGCGAGGAGCTCGTGCTCGAGAAGAACGTCTTCGTCGAGCGGATCCTGCCGGCCAGCGTGCTGCGCGGGCTGACGGAGGCGGAGATGGCGGTGTACCGCCGGCCGTTCGCCGAGCCTGAGCGCCGCCGGCCGGTGCTCGCTTGGCCGCGTGAGCTGCCGATCGAGGGCGAGCCCGCCGACGTCGTCCAGATCGTCCGCGACTACGCGGCCTGGCTCGCGTCGTCGCCGGTGCCGAAGCTGTTCGTCGACGCCGATCCCGGGTCGATCCTCGTCGGTCGTCAGCGGGAGGTCTGCCGCGGCTGGCCGGAGCAGACCGAGGTGCGGGTCCCTGGCGCACACTTCCTGCAGGAGGACTCGCCCCACGACATCGGCCGAGCGGTGGCCGCCTTCGCCCGCGACCTGCCCGCCTAGCCGCACCGCGGGCGCGGGCCTCCGCTCAGCCGGTGCTCTCGACCTGCCCGACTCCCGACGAGGCGCCGGCCTCGGTGCGGAGGGTGTCGCGCAGGACGAACTTTTGGATCTTCCCCGTGCCAGTCTTGGGCAGTGCGCCGAAGCGGATCCGG
>JALYNK010000452.1 GCA_030773235.1 Actinomycetota bacterium
GCCTGGCGCGGTACGCCCGCGAGGTGCTCGCCGGCCGCGGCTGGCGGGTGGTCGAGCCGCCCTCCGAGCCGAGCGCGATCACGACCCTCGTCGGCGGTGACCCGGTCACCGCCCGCACGGCGCTGCTCGCGCGTGGCCTGCTCGTGAGCGCCGTCCCGACGACCCGCGCCGCCGACCTGCCCGCGCCTGTGCTGCGGGTGAGCACGCACGCCTGGACCACGCCCGCCGACCTCGACGCGCTCGCGGCGGCGCTGCCCCGGCCGACCTAGGGTCCGCTGGTGCCCGACCTCCTCCGCAGCCCGCTGCACGACCGCCACGTCGCGCTGGGCGCGAGGACCGGCGACTTCGGCGGCTGGAACATGCCGATCACGTACCGCGGCGTGCTCGAGGAGCACGCGGCGGTCCGTGAGGCGGTGGGGGTGTTCGACGTCAGCCACCTCGGCAAGGGCGCCGTGCGCGGCCCGGGCGCCGTCGCCTTCGTCGACGCCCGGCTGACCAACGACCTCGGCCGGCTCGCTCCCGGCCAGGCGCAGTACACGCTGTGCTGCCACGACCCGACGGGCGGCGTCGTCGACGACCTCATCGCGTACGTCCGCGCCGAGGACGACGTGCTCCTGGTGCCCAACGCGGCCAACTCGTCGACCGTCGTCGAGCGGCTGCGCGCCGACGCGCCCCCGGGACTCGCGGTGGACGACCTGCACACGCGTCTCGCGGTGCTCGCGGTGCAGGGGCCGCGCAGCCCCGAGGTGCTGCACGCGCTGGGCCTGCCGACGGACTCCGCCTACATGTCGTCCACGTCGGCGGAGTGGCAGGGCCGGCCGCTGCTGGTCTGCCGCACCGGCTACACCGGCGAACGCGGCTACGAGCTGCTGCCCGCGGCGGAGGACGCCGGACCGCTCTGGGACGCTCTGCTGGCCGCCGCCGGACCGCTCGGGGGGCAGCCGTGCGGCCTCGGTGCCCGCGACACGCTGCGCACCGAGATGGGTTACCCCCTCCACGGCCACGAGCTGTCGCTCGACATCACGCCGCTGCAGGCCCGGGTCGGGTGGGCGGTCGCGTGGGACAAGCCCGCCTTCTGGGGCCGGGACGCACTGCTGCGCGAACGGGAGCGGGGGCCGGAGCGCGTGCTGCGGGGCCTGGAGCAGCTGGACCGCAGCATCCCTCGCGCCGGGATGCCGGTGCGCGTCGGTGAGCGGGTCGTCGGTGAGGTCACCAGTGGGACGTTCTCGCCGACCCGGCGGGTCGGCATCGGCCTGGCCCTGCTGCACCGCGACGTCGGCGAGGGCGACGAGGTCGCCGTCGACGTGCGCGGCCGGCCGTCGCGGGCGCGCGTCGTCCGCCCGCCGTTCGTCCCGAGCCGGGTGCGCTGAGGCCGCCAGGCCCCGTCCCGTCGGCCCGGGTCCTGCTCCTCGGCGCCATGGGCACGGGCAAGACGACCGTCGGCCGGGCGCTCGCCGCGCGCACCGGCTGGCCGTACGAGGACAACGACCTGCTGCTGCAGCGCCTCACCGGCCGCTCGGCCCCGGACCTGCTGGCGGAGCAGGGCGAGGCCGCGCTGCGGGCGGGGGAGCGCGCGGTGCTCGACGCCGTGCTCGCGCTGCCGCCGTCCCTGGTCGCCGGGGTGGCGGGCGGCGTCGTCGTCGACCCGTCGGACCGGCGCCGCGTCCGCGACGGCGGTCACGTGGTGTGGCTGCGCGCCCGGCCGGAGACGCTCGCCCGTCGGGTCGGCGCGGGAGCCGGCCGGCCGTGGCTCGGGGACGACCCGCTCGGCGTCCTCCAGTCGCTCGTCGCCGCCCGCGCGCCGCTCTACGCCGAGGTCGCCACGCAGGTGCTGGACGTCGACGACCGCACCGCCCACGAGCTCGCGGAGCAGGTGCTCGACCGGCTCCGCGGGCAGCCGTTCAGCCCAGCGCCATGACCAGGAGCACCGCCGTCGTCGCCACCTCGACGAGCGCGCCCAGCACGTCACCGCTCACGCCGCCGAGGCGCTGGACGGCGTGCCGGCGCAGGAGCCGCGCCGCGAGGAGCCCGGCG
>JALYNK010000453.1 GCA_030773235.1 Actinomycetota bacterium
GGAGGCGGCCGTGCTCGCGCTCGGCGACGTGCCGCGCGACGGCGCGTGGCAGCTCGCGCAGCTCGACCGCGAGCTCGCCGACGTCCGGGCGGCCGGCGCCGACAGCGCCGCCCCGCTGACCCTCGGCGACCTCACCGCGCTGCTGCAGCAGCGCCTGGCCGGCCGCCCGACCAGCACGAGCTTCCGCACCGGCGGGCTCACGTTCTGCACGCTGACCCCGATGCGCTCCGTGCCGCACCGGGTGGTGTGCCTGCTCGGGCTCGACGACGGCGCGTTCCCCCGTGACGCGGTGCGCGACGGTGACGACCTGCTGGCGCGCGACCCGCACCTCGGCGAGCGCGACCCGCGCAGCGAGGACCGCCAGCTGCTGCTCGACGCGCTGTGTGCCGCCGGCGACACGCTCGTCGTCACGTACGCCGGGTCCGACCCGCGCACCGGCGCCGAGCTGCCGCCCGCCGTCCCCCTCGGCGAGCTCCTCGAGGCCCTGGACGCGACCGCCCGCACCGAGGACGGCCGGCCGGTCCGGAACGCGGTCGTCGTGCGGCACCCGCTGCAGCCGTTCGACCCCCGCAACGTCACGCCCGGCCGCCTCGGCCGCCCCGGACCGCTGTCGTTCGATCCCGCTGCGCTCGCCGGGGCGCGCGCCCTCGCCCGGCCGCGCGAGCCGGAGGCGCCGTTCCTCCCCGACGCGCTGCCGCGCCGCGCGGACCCGGTTGTGGAGCTGCCGCGCCTCGCGGAGTTCTGGCAGCACCCCGCCAAGGCGTTCCTGCGCCAGCGGCTCGACGTCGCGTCCGCGACCCGGGACGAGGAACCCGACGACGCGCTGCCCGTCGCTCTCGACGACCTGCAGCAGTGGCAGGTCGGCGACCGCGCGCTGCGGGCGCGGCTGCGGGGCGAGAGCACGGAGGTGGTCTGCCGCGTCGAGGCAGCGCGCGGCGAGCTGCCGCCCCACCCGCTCAGCGACGCCCTCGTCAAGTGCATCGGGAGCCGCGTCGACGCTGTCGTCGCCGCCGCCGCGCCCTTCCTCGCCGACGAGCCGGACGCGGTCGACGTCGACCTCGCGCTGCCCGGCGGGTACCGCCTGCTCGGGGCGGTCGGCGGGGTGCGCGGCGACGCGGTCGTGACGGTCACGTACTCCACGCCGCGCGCGAAGCACCGCGTGCGGGCCTGGGTGGAGCTGCTCGCGCTCACCGCGCAGCGGCCCGAGCGCGCCTGGTCGGCGGTCGTGGTGGGGCGCGACCGCGACGCGGCACAGGTCGTCCGGCTCGGGCCCGTGCCGCCGGGGCAGGCCTGCACGCTGCTCGCCGACCTCGTCGCGCTGCGCGACGTCGGCCTGCGGGTGCCGTTCCCGCTCCCGGTCGGCGCCGCCGAGGCGTACGCGCGTGCGCTGTCCGCCGGCCGCCCCGCGCGTCCCGCGGCCCACAGGGAGTGGACGTCCCGGTGGGACCGCGACCGGGAGGACCGGGAGCCCGAGCACGTGCTCGTCTGGGGCGAGGAGCAGCCCGTCGAGCGGCTGCTCGACTGGCGGCCCCCGCCGGCGCTCGGCGAGGACGCCGCAGAGCTCACGTTCGAGGCGCTGGTCCGCCGGGTCTGGCTGCCGCTGCTCGCGGCCGAGGGGCAGTCGTGACCGCGCTCGACGTGCGGCCGGTCGACCTGCGCGGGCCCCTGCCGACCGGGACGACCGTGCTCGAGGCCAGCGCGGGCACGGGCAAGACGTACACGATCGCGGGCCTGGTCACGCGCTACGTCGCCGAGGGGCACGCCCGGCTCGACCAGCTGCTCGTCGTCACGTTCGGCCGGGCCGCGACCAGCGAGCTGCGCACCCGGGTGCGCGAGCGCCTGGTCTGCGCGCGCGACGCGCTCGCCGACCCCGTCGCCGCTCGGCACAGCGACGACCCGGTCGTCGCGCTGCTCGCCGAGGGCGACGCCGCGGCGCACTCCCAGCGCCTGGTCGCCGCGCTCGCGGACTTCGACGCGGCGACCGTCGCGACGACGCACGAGTTCTGCCTGCAGGCCCTGCACGAGTTCGGCAC
>JALYNK010000454.1 GCA_030773235.1 Actinomycetota bacterium
GCGTGCTGTTCATCGACCGGCTCGACCCCGCGACCAAGCGCGCCGCCATGGCCGCCATCCGGGAGGCGGAGTGGTCGGGCCAGCGGGCTCCGGTCGTCAAGGCCAGCCCGCACCCGCTGTTCGGCCGCGCCCGGTGACGCCGGGCCGCACTCGATGACCCCGGGCCGTCCGGCGGCCGTCCGGCGGTCCCGGTGAAGGTGGTGTTCGCGGGCACGCCCGAGCCCGCGCTCCCGAGCCTGCGCGCGCTGCTCGACAGCCCGCACGAGGTGGTCGCGGTCGTCACCCGTCCCGACGCGCCCGCCGGTCGGGGGAGAGCGCTGCGGCCGAGCCCGGTCAAGGCGCTCGCCGCGGAGGCCGGGATCCCGGTCCTCACCCCCCGCACACCGCGCGAGGAGGGCTTCCTCGAGCGGCTGCGCGAGCTCGCCCCCGACTGCTGCCCGGTCGTGGCGTACGGCGCGCTCGTCCCGCGCCCGCTGCTCGACGTCCCGCCCGCAGGCTGGGTCAACCTGCACTTCTCGCTGCTGCCGGCCTGGCGCGGCGCCGCACCCGTGCAGCACGCCCTGCTGGCCGGTGACGAAGTCACCGGCGCCTCGACGTTCCGGCTCGAGGAGGGGCTCGACACGGGCCCTGTGTTCGGCGTCGTCACCGAGGAGGTGCGGCCGACGGACACGGCGGGCGACCTGCTGCAGCGCCTGTCGGTGTCCGGTGCGGGCCTGCTGCGCGCCACGCTCGACGGCCTGGAGGCGGGAACGGTGACCGCCGTCCCGCAGCCCGCCGACGGCGTCTCGCTCGCGCCGAAGATCGGCGTCGACGACGCCCGGGTCGACTGGACGGCACCCGCGCAGCGCGTCGACCGGCTGGTGCGCGCCTGCACCCCCGCGCCCGGCGCCTGGACCACGCTGCGCGGCAAGCGCCTCAAGCTCGGGCCCGTGCAGCTCGCCGACTCCGAGCTGCCCGCCGGCGCGCTGCAGGGCGACCTCGTCGGCACGGCGACCACCGCGGTGCGGCTCGGCGCGGTCCGACCCGAGGGCAAGGGCGAGATGCGGGCCGCCGACTGGCTGCGCGGGCTGCGGCCCGAGCCCGGTGAGCGGCTGACGTGACCGCACCGCGGCGGCCGCGCCCCGCGCCGCGCCGCCGGCCCCCCGCCGATCCCGCACGCAGCACCGCGTACGACGTCCTGCGCGCCGTGGCCGAGCGGTCGGCGTACGCCAACCTGGTCCTGCCCGGGCTGCTCCGCGAGCGCGGGCTGACCGGCCGCGACGCCGCGCTCGCCACCGAGCTCGCGTACGGCACGCTGCGGGCCGCCGGCCAGCTCGACGCGGTCCTGCAGGCCTGCGTCGACCGCCCGCTGGACCGCGTCGACCCGCCGGTGCTCGACGTCCTGCGGCTCGGCGCGTACCAGCTGCTGCGCACCCGCATCCCGACCCACGCCGCGGTGAGCGCCACCGTCGACCTCGCCCGGCGCGTCCTGACCGCCGGGCCGGTCGGCTTCGTCAACGCCGTGCTGCGCCGGGTCGCCGCCCGCGACCTCGCCGGCTGGCTCGCCGAGTTGGCCCCCGCCGACGAGCTCGGCGCGCTCGCGCTGGAGACCAGCCATCCGCGGTGGATCGCGTCGGCGTTCCGCGACGCGCTCGGCGGCGACCTCGCCGAGACCGGCGGGGCGCTGGTGGGTGACGACACCCGGCCGGAGGTGCACCTCGTCGCCCGCCGGATGCCCCGGGACGAGCTCGCGGCGCTGTCCGGAGGTGCGCCCGGACCGTGGTCGCCGCGCGCGGTCCGGCTCGCCGCGGGCTCCCCGGGCGACCTCGAGCCGGTGCGCGACGGGCGCGCCGGCGTGCAGGACGAGGGCAGCCAGCTCATGGCGCTCGCCCTCGCCGGCGCCCCGATCGAGGGACGCGACGCGCTGTGGGTCGACCTGTGCGCGGGCCCCGGCGGCAAGGCCGCGCTGCTCGACGTCCTCGCGTCCGAGCGCGGCGCGACCCTCGTGGCGTTCGAGGCGCAGCACCACCGGGCTCGGCTCGTGCGCCGCAGC
>JALYNK010000455.1 GCA_030773235.1 Actinomycetota bacterium
GACCTCGTCGATGCGGGCGCGCTCGCGGACGGCGACGACGTCGGCGTCACGGATGCGGCCGGCCACCGGTCACCTCCGTCGGACCACGCGCCGCGAGCGCGGCGACCCGGGCGGGCTCATGCTAGGCGCGGACCGCCTCCTCCGACGCGGCTTCGCACAGTGCAGCTGCTCGTCCCGAGCCCAGGTCGGGCGCGCCGGCCGAGCCGGCGCCGGTCAGCGCAGCCGGGTCGGGCGCTCCTCCACCGGCACCCCGGCGTCGCCGGACCGCTCGAGCAGCCGGTCCACCTCGCCGCCGAGCCCGCCGACCACCCGCGGGTCGAACGTGCCCTCGCGCAGCGACGTCGTCAGCCCGCCGAGGGTGTCGGTCAGCCGGCCGAGCGGAGCGGCCACGGTGCGGCACAGCGTCGGGTTCGCCTGGGCGTTCTCCCGCGCGTTGGACAGCAGCTTCGCGCTCGCGGCGGCCGCGGCACCCGCCTTGATCAGCGCGACCGTGCGGCCCTGCGCACCGCGGGTGAAGGCGCCGTCGCGGTACGGCCGGTAGATGTAGCGGTTGACGAGGAAGGCCGCGCCGCCGACATCGGCGGCGAACCGGGTCTTGGCGAACTTCCGGGTGTTCTCCGTCGGGCACGCCGCGGCCGCCGACGGCCCTGAGGACGCCGACGGGCTGACCCCGGGGCGCGCCGACGCGGGGGTCGACGAGCCGCTGCCGGTGCTTCCGGAGCCGCCGCAACCGGCGAGGAACAGCCCGAGCAGCACGAGCAGGACGACGGGCGTACGGCGCACGGGCATCTCCCGGAGAACAGGTGGCGGGCCCGGACCTCCTCCCCGCCGCGGGCCGGAGCACGCGCGGCGCGGCTCAGCGAGCGGGAACGAGTCTGCGGTGCAGGTGCTCCGCCGCCGAGTCCGTCAGCCCGGCGACCTCGTCGACGACAGCCCGCAGGCGCGCGGCGTCGTCGCCCGCGGCCCGCCACTGCTCGCGGCCGAGCGGTCCCAGCTCCTCCGGCTGCGCGCACAGCGCCGCGACGAGCTCGCCGAGCACCCGGCGCTCGCGGTCCTGCACCTCGCGCACCCCGGGCCGGGCCATGACGTAGCGGGCGGCGACCGCCTTGAGCAGCGCGCACTCCGCCCGCTCGCGCTCCGGCACGAGCAGCGCGGCGTCGTAGCGGACCAGCGGGCCGTCGCCGTACCGCGCCCGGGTGGCCTGCTCCGCAGCCCGGCAGAACCGCCCGATGAGCTCGCTGGCGAGCGCCTTGAGCGCGGCCGTCGTGGCCGTGCCCCCGTCGTACCGGCCGGGCCACAGCGGCAGTGCCAGCAGGTCGTCGAGCACGACGCGCAGCTCGCCGGGCGCGCGGCCGCTGTAGACCCGGGCGGCGAGGTCGGCGAGCGCGTCGCGCTCGTCCGGGTCGCGGAGGACCTCGGGCCGCACCAGGCGGGACAGCACGCCGTCCTCCAGGTCGTGCACCGAGTACGCGACGTCGTCGGCCCAGTCCATGACCTGCGACTCCAGGCAGCGCACCTCGGCCGGCGCGTCCTCGCGCAGCCAGGCGAAGACGGCGAGGTCGTCGTCGTAGGCGCCGTACTTGGCCCGCCCGGGCCGCCGCGGCCAGGGGTACTTCGTGGCCGCGTCGAGCGCGGCCCGGGTGAGGTCGAGCCCGGCGCCCGGCACCTTGACCTCGAGCCGGGTCAGGACGCGCAGCGACTGCGCGTTGCCCTCGAACCCGCCGCACGGCTGCGCCGCGGCGTCGAGCGCGACCTCGCCGTTGTGGCCGTACGGCGGGTGACCGAGGTCGTGGGCGAGGCAGGCGGCGTCGACGAGGTCGGGGTCGCAGCCGAGCGCCGCGCCGAGCTCGCGGCCGATCTGCGCGCACTCCAGCGAGTGCGTGAGCCGGGTGCGCGGGGCGGCGGGCGACGGCGTGACCGGGTCGACGACCTGCGTCTTGCCGGCGAGCCGGCGGAACGCGCCGCTGTGCAGCACGCGCGCCCGGTCGCTCTGGAACGGCGTGCGGCCCGGCCGCTCGGGGC
>JALYNK010000456.1 GCA_030773235.1 Actinomycetota bacterium
CCCGCTGTGCACGTCCGCGCTGGCCTTCGACCGGCGCCTCGGCGACCGTCTCCTCACCTTCGGCACGTCCGGCCGGCTGTACCAGTCCGACCTCGTCATGTACGACCGGCAGACGTCGTCGCTGTGGTCGCAGCTCGAGGGCCGTGCCGTCGCGGGAGCCCTGACCGGTGAGCGGCTCGAGCGAGTACCCGTCCAGACCGTGAGCTGGAGCTCGTGGCGCGACGCCCACCCCGACGGCTGGGTCCTGTCGCGTGACACGGGGGTGACGCGGGACTACGGACGCAACCCGTACGTCGGCTACGACGCGCCGGACAAGGACCCCTTCCTGTTCGATGGGGACGCCGACCCGCGCCTGCCGCCGAAGGAGCGGGTCATCGGCCTGGGCGACGCCGCCGAGCCGGTGGCGGTGCCGTTGGTCGCGCTGTCACGGGCGAGGGTGCTGGAGGTCGACGTGGCCGGGGAGCCGGTCGTGCTGTGGAGCGTCGAGGGGCTCCGGTCGGCGCTCGACACCGTCGACATCTCCGAGGGTCGACGGCTGGCTGCCAGCGGCGCCTTCTCCCCCAAGGTCGACGGCCGCAGGCTCACGTTCTCGGCCGAGGGGCCGGAGACCTTCACCGACGAGCAGACCGGCTCGACGTGGACGGTCCTCGGACGCGCGGTCGCGGGACCGCTCGCCGGGACGCAGCTGCGGCCGGCCGGGCACGTCGATACGTTCTGGTTCGCCTGGGCGGCCTTCCACCCCGACACCCGTCTGCTGGTCCCGCCGGAGCGGTGATGTCCCGCCCGTCCGTGGACGGTCGGCCGGGACGCCCGCGGACGTCCCGGGCGCCGCTCTCGGTTAGGCGAGCCCTCGCGGCGGCGAGGCTTGGCGTAGGGGCATCGCCTCGATGCCGGTCACGAACTGCGTGCTCGTGCCCGCCAGCGCGCTCAGGAACCTGGTCTGTCGACGCCGACCGCGACCACCGACCAGTCGCGCCGGGTCGTCGATCAGCGGGTCCCGTAGTCCCGGACCGCGCGCTCCAGCCGACGCCGAGCTGCGCGGCGACCGCGGCCACGTCCAGCCCCTCCTGGCCGACTCCCCGGCACGCCTCCCGCCGGATTCGCTCGGTCAGCGACGCCCGCGGCCGGATCTGCCCACTGGTCCCCGACCACGTCCGGGCCGGCCACAGCGGCTCCGCGCACCGCCACAGCCAGTGAGGATGCTTGCGGTGCCGCTGGCCGAGCCTGACTCAGCCACATCCTGACTCGATCTTGTTGTCTTGTAAGCGATCCGTCGGCTCGTTCAGCGGTGCTGCAGTACGCGTGAGCGGTCGGACGGCGTGACGGGTTCGTGACGCAGTTCGCGCAGCACGCTGCGCAGCCGCTGCCCGGCCAGCCGCCAGTTCGGACAGGCGTCGAAGTACAGCAGCACGATGTCCACGTGTTGCACGGGTATCGGGCACGGTCACCGCCGCGATCATGGCTGCTCGAGAAGCCGCTGCCGAGCGGCGCGCTCCACCATCTCGTCCCGGGCTGCAGGGGCGCGTCGGCCAGGTCGCGGGCGGCCTGAAGAACGCTGGCGCTGACGACGGCCGGGCTCAAGCGGGCCTCGAACTCCGCGATCAGGCGTTGAGTGATGTCTGCGATGCCCTCGGTCACGTGCCCAGCCTGCGCTGTGGTCGCGGCTCGTCCGTCCGGCGCTCCGGTGTGCGGGTAGGGCCGAGGGTCAGTCAAGCCTGCGGCCACTCGCTCGCGGGTGGTCCGCGGTGGCGCGCAGCTGGTCGTGGTCGAGCACGGCGATGCCGCCGCGGCGCAGTTGGACGAGCCCGGCGTCGCGGAGCTCGCCGAGCAGCTTCGTGGTGGTCTCGCGGGTGGTGCCGACCAGGTCGGCGAGCTGCTCGTGGGTGAGCCGGATCTCCCCGGGCCGCCGACCGAACCGCCCGGTCGGCGCGGTGCTGGCGAGCCGGCACAGAACGGCGGCGACGCGTTGCGGGGCGCTCTTGAGCACGCTGTCGGCCAGGCGCTGCTCGACGTCGGCGA
>JALYNK010000457.1 GCA_030773235.1 Actinomycetota bacterium
TCATGTGCCGGTCCTCAGGCGGGGACGCGGGCCGGCTCGGCCGGCGCCGGCTCGGCGGGGACGGGCACCGTCGGTGCCGGAGCAGGCTCCGGGAGCGGCTCGAACTCGACCTCGCGGCGCTCCGTACCGATGTCGCCCATGCGCTCTCCTCCTCCTCGCCCGAGTCTGGCACGCGGGTGAGCATCAGCGGTAGCCGGCGGGCTCGCTCCTGCTGGCCGGCGCCGGACCGGCGACCACGTGCCGCTGGTCGGACCCGTCAGTCGGCCTCGTCCGGCTCCGGCGCGCTTGCCAGCAGCAGCAGCAGTCCGGAGGCGCCGAGGGCCACCAGCACGATCGCGAGCACCACCGGCCCGCGGGGGAGCCCGGCGGCGTCGGCGGGCGAGCGGGCCAGCGCGGTCTCCGTCGCGCTGGCGCCCGGGCCGGGCGGCGCCCCGGCCCCCGAGGGCGGGGACCCTCCCGAGCCGATGGGTACGGGCAGCGGTACGGAGGCCTGGGCCACCAGCCCGCTCGACGTGACGCTGACCGCGATGGGCCCGGCGTCCCGGTCGGCGGCGATCTGCAACCGGTACTCGCCCAGGAGCTCGGCGGCCGTCGCGTCGGCCGCGGCGACGAGCCGGCCGGGCTCGGTGAGGCCCGTGCGCGCCGTGCCGCCGGTGGGGGCGACGAGCGCGCGCGCCCGGTCGGCGCACCCGCTCCCGCTGACGAGCAGGTGCACCCGCAGGTCGCGGGCGTCCGGCGCGGCAGGGAGCCGGTCCAGCGCCGGGCAGTCGGCGTACGCGACGAGCCAGCGCCGCCCCGGGATCGGCGGCGGCAGCCCGTCCAGGAGCCCCGCGGTGCCCGGCACGAGCGCGCCGACCTGCTCGACGGCTGCGCGGGCCGTGGTCGGGCTGCCACCGGGCAGCACCACGGCCGGCAGGTCCGGCGGGAGCGCGCGCAGCAGATCGGCCGCCGCGGACTGCTGTGCCGCCAGCGCCTCCGGACTCGTGCTGGTGTCGACCGCGACGACCAGCTGCGCGTCGCCGTCGGCGAGCCGCTCCGCGGTCACCGCGACGGGCCGCCCCGCCTGCCGGGCAGCGAACGCCGACCCGGGCAGCGGCCGGCCGGTCAGCGCCGCAGGCACTCGGGCGAGCACGCGGACGCCGCTCGGCACGGTGAGGTCCGCCGGTCCGAACCGGAGCTCCTCGGCCGCGCGGTCCTGGGCACCGGCCGCAGCCGGCAGGCCGGACACGAGGAGCAGCGCCAGCGGCACGGCCAGCCGCGCAGCACGCCGACCGCCGATCACCAGCACCTCCTGTCTCGACCGTGCCACGCACCAGCGTGCAATGACGCGGAGTCACCAATGAGTCACCCGCGGGCGTGAACGCGGTGCAATGACTGCGCAGCGCGATGATCTGCCGGACGAGCGCCCGCGATGCGTTCCGCCGACATATCCTCGCACCTCACCCCTTTCTCCGGAGGTCGTTGTGGTGGCTGCCCGTCGCCTGCCCGTCGTGCTCGGCAGCGGCCTCGCCGCGCTCGCCCTGCCGCTCGTCGCCCTCCCGGGCGCGGCCCAGGCCGCGCCCGTCGCCGCCAAGAGCGACGGTCAGACCGTGCTCACTGTCGTCCACGGCGTGCGGGGCCTCGTCGCCGACGTCCGGCTCGACGGCAAGCTCGTCCTCAAGGGCTTCGCCCCCGAGCGCGTCACCGACCCGCTGACGCTGCCCGCCGGCGAGCACCAGGTGCAGGCCTGGCGCAGCGGTGCGTCGGGCGGCGACCCCGTCCTCGACGCCACGATCGACCTGCCCGCCGGCGGGCAGGTCACCGCAGGCATCGGCCTCGACGCCAACGGCAAGCCGTTCGTCAAGGTGTACGACGACCGCGCCCTGCTGCGGGAGGCCGGTAGCACCGCGCTCGCGGTCCGCGGTCTCGCCGACGCGGAGGACGTCGACGTGACGGCCGACGGTCGCGAGGTCGCGCGGGGGCTCGACGCCAAGCAGGAGGAGAGCACCGAGGTCCGCCCCGGGACGTACGAGGTCAGTG
>JALYNK010000458.1 GCA_030773235.1 Actinomycetota bacterium
CGGGCTCGCCGTACCCGACGGCGCCACGTCGCTGTCGTACGGCGCGGTCACGATGAACGCCGCGGTGAACAGCAGCAGCCGCGACACGAGGTTGAGGAACAGCAGCAGGCCGACGACGACTGCGAAGGCACCGTACGTCGCCGCGCCCGAGGTCGTCGTGCGCGCGACGTAGATGCCGCCGAGGACCTTGAGCACCTCGAAGCCGACCGCTCCGAGCACCGCTCCCTTGAGGATGCGACGCAGCGGGGTGCGGACGCGGGCCAGGCGGCCGAACAGGTAGAGGAACAGCAGCACGTCCGCGAGCGCCGCCGACAGCGGCGTGACCAGGGGCAGCAACAACTGCGCGAGCGGCGTGCGGTCGATCTCGAGCAGGTCCAGGACGTACCGGCTCGCGGCCGTGGACACGCCGGTGACGACCACCGACGCCGCCAGCGTGACGAACAGCCCGACGAGCACGACCACGTCGCCCAGCTTGCGCGTGACGATGTTGCCGGCGTTGATGTTCTGGTGCCAGATCGTGCGGATCGCCTCGCGCAGCCCGTCGATCCACCCCAGGCCCGAGTACAGCGTGCCGAGCAGGCCCACGACGCCCGCCGGGCCGCGGGTCTGCTCCAGCGTGTCCCCGACGGTGCGGGCGAGCTCGGGCGCGAGCACGCCGGACAGGGCGAGGCGCACCTTGGCGGACGCCTCGTCGCCGTACACGTAGCCGAGCAGCGACACGGCCAGGAGCAGGATCGGGAACAGCGAGAGGAACCAGTAGAAGGTGACGCTCGCGGCCAGCCGGTCCCCGGCGTCGGCGTCGTAGCGGCCGTAGGCGCGGACGAGGTGGTCGACGAACGGGCGCTTCTCGCGGACCCGAAACAGCAGAGCAGCGGGCGACGCCATGATCCACCGCCTACCCCGCGGCGCCAAGGCCTAGCCGGTCAGGACCGGCGGGCTCAGGCGCCCGGTGCCAGCAGCCCCACGCGGTCGCGCACGGTCAGCATCGTGGCGCGGGCCACCTCGCCGGCGCGCACCGCCCCGTCCGCCAGCACCGCGTCCAGCCCGTCCGGGTCGGCGACCAGCTCGTCGTAGCGCTCGCGCACGGGGGCGAGCAGCGCGACGACGGCGTCGGCGACGTCGGTCTTGAAGGCGCCGTAGCCCTTGCCCTCGTACGCCGCCTCGAGCTCGGGCACCGGCCGCCCGGTCGCGACCGACAGGATGGTCAGCAGGTTCGTGATCCCGGGCTTGTCGGGCGCGGCGACCACCTCGCGCCCGGCGTCCGTCACCGCGCTCTTGATCTTCTTCTGGACCGTGCGCGCGTCGTCGAGGACCCACACGGTGCCCGATCCCCCGATGCTCTTGCTCATCTTGCGGGCGGGGTCCTGCAGGTCCTTGATGCGCTCGCCTGCTCGGCCGACGTACTGCCCGGGCAGGCGGAACGTGTCGCCGTAGCGGGCGTTGAAGCGCTGCGCGAGGTCGCGGGTGAGCTCGAGGTGCTGGCGCTGGTCCTCGCCGATCGGGACCGCGTCGGCCTGGTACAGAAGGATGTCGGCGGCCTGCAGCACCGGGTAGGTGAACAGCCCGACCGTGCCGCCCCCCTTGTCCTTGAACTGGGTCATGCGGCTGGCCTCGCCGAACCCTGTCAGGCAGCCGAGGACCCAGCCGAGCTCGGGGTGCTCGGGGACGTGGCTCTGCGCGAAGACCACGCTGCGCTGCGGGTCGACGCCGAGCGCGAGGAGCTCGGCGACGGCCTGCCGGGTGCGGTCGCGCAGGCGCGCCGGCTCGGGCGTGTCGATCAGCGCGTGCAGGTCGGCGAGGAAGAAGAAGCAGTCGGCGTCGTCCTGCATCTGCGCCCACTGCCGGACCGCACCGACGTAGTTGCCGAGCTGGAAGCTCTCACCGGTCGGTCGGATGCCGGACAGCACACGGGGGCGGGGCATGCGGTGATCCTCCCAGACCACCGCATGTCGCCCCCGCGGATGCGCACTCGCGGCGCGCGAGGGAGATGGACGTCAGAAGGCGTCGACCGTGCACGT